>NZ_JBFRJZ010000041.1:0-46078 GCF_041469125.1 Vibrio sp. 10N.286.51.E5
GGTTCAGATTCAGATGATGACTCAGATGGTCAGGACTCCGGTTCAGCTGGTCAGGGCGCTTCTCAAGGCTCTTCAACCCGTAACCCACTCAGTGATGAAGATTTTCAGCGTTTGGGTGAAGCATTGGCCGATCTTCATGAGCTTATCGATCAAGCGATCAATAAACATGCTTCAGTGAATCCGGCATCCTATGAGGACATTTGTAACTATAACGTCACGCCAGAGCTAAATGGGCGAATGTTATCAATGCCAATCCAAAGCAGTATCAACTCTGGTGCTCGTGCGATTAAACGTATTATCGAATCGCAGATGTGGGCTAAAGAGGCTGTACCCATCATGTACGATGAATCTGGTAGTGATTTTGACTGTGATTTACTTGCGGGTGTAACTGCTGGTAACAGTCGAATTTTCTATACAGAGGATATCGTTGAGACTCATAAATCTTCATTCGTTATTGCGATTGATATTTCTGGCTCAATGGCTGTGCCTGTTACAAATGAGTTTGGAGATCGAACTGGCTACTGTCGATTAGACATTGCCCAGAAAGCCGCCTTATCGGTTGCAGCTGCACTTGAAGAGTTGGATGTACCAGTATCAGTCTTGTATTTCAATACGATGGCTTATGTTGGAAAGTCATTCAATGAACCTTTGATGCAATGCTATCCGCGAATCGGTATTGACTCTAGTGATGGTACTGAAACCAATAAGGCTGTCTTAGCTGCTCGTCAAGAGTTTACAAAGCTCGATTTGGCAAGCAGAAAGCAATTACTTGTTGTTACCGATGGGTGTCCAGCTGATACACATGCTGTCGAAAGTCAGGTAGAGCAATGTAAAGCCGAAGGGATTGATGTTGCGTCAATCAATATTTGCGAATCAAGGTACGGAGGCATTCCAAATTATCAAGTGATACGTGATGCTGATGACCTTCCCGCTGTGTTGGATGACATGATTCAACAGAACTTGTTGTCATCGATTGAAATTAGTTAAACGTAACAGTGACGCTCTTCGGAGCGTCCCTTTTAGGAGGTCAAAATGAGCAATTACAGAAGATCAAAAATCCAAGATGTACATGCGTTAGTGATGCGTCATGGTGGCTGGTCCTCAGTGTTCAAATGTTACGGTGAACTAACTGAGGCGATGCGAAAGTCTTCAAATGGTGTTTCTAAAGCTGTACCAGATCCATTCACTGGCAAAGGCAAAACTGTCTTTCGCTTGTACAAAGATTGGAACGAGTCTGGTGGCGGTTATTACAATGGTAAGGGTCGTATTGGTGATGGTATTGATATGGTCGCTTGGCTTGAAAATTGTAATAAATCGAAGGCGATGGACATTATCTTAGATATTTTGGGGGAGTCTACAGACAACATTTCTCAACGAGAAGTGAAAGCCGTAGCCGCTCAAAAAGAAGAGAAAGCTGTTCTTAGTCCTGCAGATATAAGCAAACGCCTATGGATTTTGCAAAAGGTTGAACATGAGGCATTTGCTGTCACTGAATCTGAAATAGGTATGAACTATCTAATATCTCGCGGATTAGGTGACATTCAAATACCTTGCAACGTTGGGTTTCACTCACAACTTAAAATGTGGGACTCACAAAGCAACGAAGTGTATTTACCAGGCATTGTTTTATACATTCAAAATTTGAAAGGTGAGGCGATTGCTTTTCATCGAATTTTTTTGAATGACGATGGCTCAGATAAATCACCGTTGCTTGATAACCCTAAGATGCAAATGTCACCAATAGAGGATCCTCGCGGTGCATCAATACAGTTTGGTATGCCTTTAATCTGCAAAGATGAAATGGGTAATACACGAATTGTGTTAGGTGTTGGAGAAGGTCCTGAAACCTGTTTGGCTTGCCAGCATGCTGAGAGTATTCCTGTTTGGTCAGGTATCTCTTCTACCTTGATGGAGCTGATCGATATTCCTTTCGAAGTAACCGATTTGGTTATTTTTAAAGACAAAGATCGCCTTACACAAGGAAAAGACATGCCGGAAGGCGACAGAGCTGCCATCTCTTTGAAGGAACGTGTAGAGAAAAATATGAATCACTGCAAAGTGACCATTGCATCTCCACCGAGTCCCATCAAGGAATTGGCAAAATCACAAGATTGGCTTGATGAATGGTGTGATTCTGGATATCAGAATTTCATCGGATACTTAGCCAAAAACAAGCTGACACCGGTTGGTTTTCTCGATAGAGAATTTAACGATGTTGCTTAAATACGCATTAGCCTTCCTTCGGGGAGGCTTTTTGCTTTTAGGTCGCTCAAGGATTGGTCTAAACGCAAAAAGCTCAAGACAATGCACGGTTGCTGTATAACGATATAAATAAAATCACTGAAGGAGAACCTTATGGTCACTGGGTCTTGGTACACGGTTGATGGTAAAAACATTGAAGGGCTGTCCGAGCTAAAGTTCTCTGATATGGCCAATGCACTGAGTGAAGTTGAGGCTGCCTATGAATGCATCGTCCTTGAAGAGTCAGAGCGGTTAGGGTGGAGCTTATTGCAAGTGAAAGCCGTTGTGCCAATTAAGGATGGCACAGTAAAACGAAAATCAACCTTAAGGTTACTACTCAGCCATTAGGTCACTAGAACACAAGTACTTCGTAAACACGGAAAATACCGCCAGTAATTGCCAAAAGTACGATGAAATTCATGTTAACTGTAATTGATTTACCCGAGAAATTTATCACTTTATTAAAGTGATTATTCCTCATCCAGTTAGGATGCTGTTGCAATATCCTCTTGTCTTATGACATGTCCCCATTGACTTTAATACCCAAGTCACAAAAACCTACCCATAGGGAACAGTTCGTACCCTATTACCATAGGTTGCGTTTGTTCCTTTATTCCTTGGAGGAATTACCATGCGCAACTCTATCATTGATGCAGCTTTAGCAAACTATACGTCTTCTATGACCCGCTATATCTGTAACGATAACCCGTTGGACCTACAAATCTCGCAATGCGCTGTTCGTTGGATTAACGCCTCTCTTGAGCTTACTGGCCGTGAACATTTCCGAACTACATCAAATGGATTATTAGATGTGCCATTTCTTTTAGATTCTAAATACCACGATAACTTCGCTACAGATTGCTGGTTTCTGGCTGAGACTTTATTTGTCCCGACTACTGAAACAATCAAGCAATCGCTTAAACCTGGTGACGTCATCAAGATGATTCACATGAACGATATTGACCCAATTGATGCAGGAGAACTTGGTCAAATCAAGCGTATCGACGACATGGGAACATTGCATATGCAATGGGACAACGGTCGTTCTCTTGGTATTTGCATGCCTGCTGGAGATTTATTCGAGGTTTATTATGCGAGTTAACAACACACCCATTCCAACTGATTCTTGTACGGCGCTTGTCGCACTAGAAAGAGCTGGATACAAAGTAAATTCTGAATGCCGAAATGGTTACTGTGGCGCTTGTCGTCTCAAAGCTACTGGCACTCCTACTTACTTAAATGACCCTATTGGATATAAGCAAGACGGTGAAATACTTGTTTGTTGCGTTGATTCGCAATCAGACATTGACATCGAACTACCTTAATTACCCATAACCCCAACAAACTCAACGTCAATCAAAGACATTGAACTTGTATCCCCAATTCCTATGGAGGAAACCCTTATGTCATATGAAATCATCTATGAGAAATTTGCTACGTTCTGTCCTGCAGATGTAGTAAGTCAACAAAAGAAAGATTTCCTACTCAAACATTTCAATATCAATTGTTCAACTATGAGCGATTACGATATCGATGCCGAACTTTTCAGACGGTTCAAGATCATCTCAACGGATAACTTGTACATGCTTCAACTCTTAATTGGTCCGTCCAATTGTGTTGATACAGAGTCAGGAAAGCGCACCCGAGATTGGATGTATTGCGGTGTCGACACTGAGTATTCACTATTCCAAAAATACGGATGTGAATGGTGCCGAAGTGTTGAAAGTGGCGATTTAAAGCCTAATGGTCGATGGGCAACCCCTGAAGGCTGGCTTAAATCATTACGATTGGCATTCAAGCAAGCAGTGAGTTATGAGGCTATGCCTTATTGTCATTCCATGTCTTTTTGGATCGTCAAACCTACAACCTGGGAAGATCAGTACAAACTCAAGCAGTTTGAATCGATTGTATCCAGCTTTGGTGCTGACATCATGGAAAGAAGTTGGTTTGGTACTCGCAAGTTATATTGCTCATTTAGCCCTGAGTCGATGTTTGAAATGTACCTGTTTCAAGAACTATCGATTCGTTTTTTTGGCAAACGTGCATTCAGCACGACTAGCCCGAGTCTAGGTCTAGTCAAGCAAAGAGCTATATAGCTCAACCCCTTACATCTTACCCATTAGCAGGGACTTTCTTCCCTGTGGGAAGTTGTCCCTTCAAAACCTTAATAGTTCTTGGAGGAACTGAATATGATCACTTCAGATATGCTTTTAACTGCAGCAAAACCCTTCGGATTACCAATCGTTGCGATTGATGATATTGAAGCTGATGCGCGTAGCTTGAATCGTACTCGCCGTGATAACCCAACCACCCAATTTCTCTGGGTTGTAAAGCCTTGTGGCAGTGTCTTGTTTCCAATTGGAAAAGGCGTGAATCCACACTTCGTGACATTTTGTTTTGAAGCAAGTCATCAAGCGTTCTTGATAAAAAATGACGATATCTTTCCGATTGAAACCGAAGAAGCCGAACAGCTTTCGTGCAAACTTCCTTTCGATGTGACGGGTATTCGATATCAAGAAACACTGGTACGCAAAGTCACTCAATTACTGAGCCATGCTTGCGTGCATTCTTCTGCTCTTGCGGAATGTAGCTTAGATGAAAACTCTAGCTGGAAGTCATGGCAACGTTGGTTCGAAGATCTAAATCATCCAGTCATGGCTGCGTTTATGTCTCTTTGTATTCAGCGTTCGATTGAACTGACGGAGGCAAACTGATGAATCGCAAAACTTTAGATATTCAACGTCCATGTCGTCGAATACACGATGGTCACAGCTTTATGATTGCTCAACGTGTTCTGCGTTTGCCTGATGAAGACTCTGGCCTGTCTCATTCAATTGTTCGATTCGAAAACAGTCGTGTTGGTTTTGGAAGCTTAAAGCTAAAAAGACGAACGGCAATTCGAATCACCAACAAAGAGAATGGTCAATGGATAATCCGATATTGCATGGGGAATGGCGGCAAGATTAAAGGGCTGAACAAGGAATATATTGCTATCGATTACGATGGTGTAAATGAACTTGGTGTGACCTTTAATAAAGACGTTCGTTTGTCTGTGAATACAGCTGACTGGTGGGACATTACAAGATGGTTTTGGACGTTCCCAGATCTCAATGTAAAGCTTTCCTTTCGTTTAGGTTTGATTGGATTTCTTTTAGGGATAATCAGTTTAGCTGACTTAATTGCGAAGCTATTTATAGCTTAACCCCCTGTGGGTCCGATACCCATTAGGGCGGTCCCCTCATTTCAAGAGGTATACCATGAATGAACTAACACCTACATCGCAAGATGTTGAAGCCCCTCGATCCGTTTTGGAGTTTCTAGACAACTTAACAGCATCGAAATACTTCTATCTTGAGGCCGCTGGCGCGTACCTTAGTGAAGTTATTGATTCTGAATTGCTCGATGATAAAGCCAAGTTGCTCGAATTCATTGAAGACAATAAGTGTGAAGCCTTTGAAGACATCAGCGCAGAGTTGGTTGAAAAGATGATTTCTGACCGTGCAGATACATTGCACAGTTCAGCGTTATACATCTTGAAATCATTTCTCGGCACTGTGCCTAAAACTGAGGTTGAAGCTCTTCAAGATGGCGCTGTTGCTGATATTTGGTATGACGCTTCGGACCACGGAGACACTAGCGCCGCAGCAGTCATCAAAAATACGCAAGATGCCATGAGCATTATTGCTGACTTCTTAACGAAGTAACCAATCTTAAAGGAATCTTCCTTTTACTCCCTTTGGGGCATACGTCCCGTAGGGGAGTTGTGTGCCTCATAGGTTAACCACCTTATGCAGAGGAACACATTATGGGCTTTTTTTCTTTCAAAACCGCTGACACAAAACAGTCAATCTTTAATACGTGTACTGAGAAGTGTCGTCCAGTGTACATGCTCCAACCAAACAACGAAGACCCAATATATGAACCGGCTTATGAAGGTTATGGTGTTTTCGGAGGTGTTGATGCTTATACATGGTTAGCGAAACATAATTTGCCAACGACAGTCACGAACTCATACGACGACGATGAGCTCCGAACTCTGGGGATAAAATTGGCCTTTGGCTTAGACTCTTTTGAATACGATAACCATCTATTCATTAAAGAGAATGAGTTGGATGTGCTAAGACAGGTGAACCCTGCACTGCTTGAACGCGAGTTTACCCAATTCCAAGCTTTTTCCGATTTCATTATCGTGAACGGCGAGGAAATTAGACCAAACGATCTCCCATCGCATTTGAGAACTGACCTGCAATTAGCACCAGTTAAATACCCATTAAAATTCAGTTTCAGAAAAGGTAAGCAATACAGTGATTACCCTGCTTCTGAGAGCTGTCCATATCAAGGTTACTTCATTTAACCCCAAACCTTGATACAACCCACCACTACCCGTGAGGGATCTTCCCTCATAGGGATAGATCCCTCAAAATTGGAGGAATCTATCGTGGAATCAACCTATTTAGATGATACCGACCATATCTTAATTAAAGCGTTATCCAAAGAAGATATGCCGATAAATGAAATTGCCAAAAAGTTTGAAGTACCAATTGCCAATATCGCGATGTCACTAGACACCTGCCATTTTGCAATTACTGACAACATTTTGCGTAAAAACTCTCAGCTAGGAAAAATGAAATTGACTGCCATTGGTATTGAAAAACGATGTACCTTATGCAATCACTTTTTTCCGCTCACTAAAGAATTTTGGCACGTCAAGCGCACCACTAAACATGGCCAGCGTGAGATGGGAACCTGCAAAAGTTGTGAAGCTGAAAAAAAGCGTCGTCAAGAACTCGATGGCCGCTTAAAAGACTTAGGAGGTAAAATGTGTTTCTCGACACGTTACCTGAATAAGTAGCTGCATACCTTGTAGTTAAGATGAAAAGTCACCCGATCGGGTGGCTTTTCATCCACCATTTCCATCCGCTTTGACACATCCAGCCATATCTCTTCACCCTAAATTTCAATTTCTTTGAAATACTTCCTAAATCCGCATTCGTATGTTGCATAACCGTTTTAACCGACTATCAAGAACTTAAATGGGTTAGCGCACATGAATAAACAGGACACGATCAACCAAGCACTGAATATCATCACCAATTGGAACCTTGACGACAGCCATTCCAAATCCTTCTCTGATTTTGTCTTCTATTGGGCCTTTGCGCATACTAATCAGCACAAAGTGACTACAAGGTTAGATTCTAAAGAATCAGTACAAGATGGGGTGGTAGAGCTTGCACAGTTGTTAAGCAATGCAATGCTTAATGGGTACAGTGATCCAATCGGGGACATTCTGATTGAGTTAGGTGTGAATACAAAGACGAAACGAATGAACAATCATCAAGATGACGATTTTTTAGAGCAAATGATGGGGCTCAATGATAACGAGGTCTATGAACCATTTTGCGGTACTGGTGCGTTAACTATGGAGCTCATGCAGGCATATTGTGAAAAGCATACAGAACGTAGCAATCCTCTCGATCATTACACTTATTATCTCGAAGAGGTTAAGCCTCTCAACTGTGCAGCCGCAGTGATTCAAATCTTTCATAAGCTCGAATACCTATCTACCAAATTTGGTTCTGCCATCATTCCAGGCAACCTCAAAATCATCAATATCGATCCGATAACACGACAAGAGGGGACCCAACACTACATCGCCAGTAAGATGTCGGATGCTGAACAAATTGAACACAACCTGAACTCGCTGCCTAACACTCAACCGACGATACACTAGGGGGCATTTATGATAGTAAGTTTGAGTGCAGTTAAAGCATTCACCTTTCATGCTTGATTTTCCCGTTCAAGTGGCGTGAGCGAGTTTGCCATTTTGGTTTAGCAGTGTTCTGAGAAGGCTTTGCCCCTTAATGAGATACAGTCCAAAGTTGAAACAGTAATGTTGAGGTCACTTTGATATTCAAAAGTATTGAGCAGCTAAAGAAAAGGGCAAAGCCAACTTATTCACACCTTTCAGTGAGCATAAGTTTTGTTTTAAGAAACGCAAGTTTGATGTCATCAGTTTTGGTGAACTTGAACTTACCATCAGTAGAAGCGTCGAACCTTTCAAAATAGTATTCGAGTAGCGGATCATACCTACCACTGTGAACCCAAGTGTAGAACTTTCCGAGTTCGTATCGTAATTCTTTATTAAGGTCAGATCTTAATCTCAGTACACTAATGGTTGCTAGGTCAACGATGTTCATTTCTTGTAGATTCGTCTTAATCTCTTCAATCAGAGGTAGGAGGGATTCTTTATACTTATCAGCTAATGGTACAAGGTCAGCGTCAGTTACTTCCGCTTCAAAAATCATAATGAGGTCATCAATCTCTCCATTATAGTATTCGTTATCTAATCTTTTTTCTGACTCAGTGCGAAGAACATAGAGTTGTTCTAAAGGATCAGGTTTAGTCTCAATTTTTTCTTTTGAAAGTTTTTGTTGGTACTCAACAAACAGCGTTTCAATCCTATCAGCGATAACATCTAGGTACTCATATCGTATCTTGAGAAATTCGAACAGCTCATTGATATTCAGGTTTAACGTTAAGTCCTCTTTGCCCACATCTCGACTGTACAAATGAACACTCAGGTCGCCAGTGTTGAAACTGCTTGTAAATGGCCAACTTGCGAATCGCTTTGAATTCTCTTGATTAAGATTTACTGGGTGAGCACCGAAACACGCCCTGATAGTTTTAAAGTAATTATTGTCATCTTCATTAGGGAAGAGGCGAGCTTTGAAGCATTTCTTTTCACCATGAAACGGATCTTTATTGTCATTCATAAACACTCGATGGAGTTGTTTGATTGACTCGAAAATGAGGTCTATTGAAGAGATAAGAGAGTAGACCTGCATACATCTACTATCTATATTCTTGTCAAACTCAGGTGCATTTTCTAAGTGCCTAACAGAAACAGTGATCCAATCCATAGCAGAGCAAACGAGGTTAAAAAGGTTCTTACCGCCTTTATCTTTGTAGATTTGATACACAAAGCTAGAGTTTGAGTTCACTAACTCCCTAAAATCCGTGATTTTATCATCACTAACAACGCTTCTCATTCACCAGCTCCTTTTCTAACTAACTGAAAATATTATAAAGAATGGCAATTATGATAGTGATAGTTCTTGAGCTCTTCAAATATATTATCTTTCGACACACATCATAGATTGATATTGGTTGAGTTTTATATTTGATGACCGCAACATAGACGAAATTCAATCGCGAAAAATTCCCAATATAAGGAATTAGCTAATGATTGATAAGGAGATTAAGTGCAAGTATCAGAACTAAAAACAGTGGCCACCCTGGTCCGGAAAGTGATTAAGAAGGTCGTTTCAGAGTCAACCTATGTTGATGTTGAGCTTCAAAGGTTTCCTTCAGGTTCGTGTGAGGTATCTAGTGTAATTTTGGGACTCTATTTGAGAGAAAAATATGCTGTTAACGTTGTACAGTCAGTCGGCAAACGTCCATCTCCTGAATGCGAGTACAGTGAAAATAACCATGTTTGGTTAACGGTGAATGAAACTATTGTTGTCGACATCACTGCTAATCAGTTTGACGATTGTTTGGAGAAAGTATTTGTTGGTCGCGATAGCGCTTTTCATGACACATTCGAAGTTTATGATACAAGACCGGTAGATTTTAGTTACTTACTGAGACGCGGTTCAGAGGGATATGGACATATATATAAGGAAGTAGTTACTCGAATGGCAAACTAGTTTACCTAGTCGCCAGCTTATTCGATTGGTTGAGTTTAGTTAACAAGGTGACTTTTAAGTGCTTTATATTTTTCGATGGAGGGGGTACTCATAGATAAATTTGATGTTGAGCTACTTGGTTGGGACGGTAGTCTGGAAAGTTGTTTAGACATGTTTTCAGGGCTTTATGGATATCACATTGACCCTAGTACCCACAAAAAACCTAATGAATGTATTAAGTATGAAGAATTCCTTAAAAGTTCAAATGTTTTGAATCAATGGCAAGAGAGTATGGCCAGTAACGGTGATACCCCGATATTTAAACTATTTCAGAGAAACTATAGAGGTTTCAATGTCGATGATTTCATTAATTTAGATATGGAAATACAGGAGAAAGGTCTTTCATTAGCCAAAGGTCAGATTTTGTTTCGCGGTGTCTGTTCTGAAAATGAAAATGATGACTGGACCAAACCTGTGTCTACAACTTTGTCTCCTTACATCGCGATTTACCACGCATTGAAAAATGGTTATACGAAGCCCATAAAAATATGTGTAATCGAGGTTCCAGTTGATACAAATGTAAAGGCTATTATAGGTCCATTTGGTGACAATGTTGAATTTGGGCAAGAGTATGAAGTTTTAGTCAATTTTAAGCACCGCCCGAAAGTTCATGAAGAGATAACTAGAGGCAATGTGACGTTCCAGTCATTACGTTGATTGAGTCTATGCATTGATCTTTATGGTCAGTATTGGATTCTGGTAGTACCTAGACACACGCTTTGGGACGTAGAAAAGTTTCAAACTTATTGTCCAGCGATAATAGTCATCAATCTTCATGAGAACTATATCGATTTGAATAGGTAATGATTGAAACCCACGGTCACGATGTACGTGTGCGCTATCTGCAATGGTTAGAAAGCACGCGTACTCAAAACAAGCAAAATAAGCTGACTAATTGGAAACAGTCACTGATTACTTTGCCATAGTACAAGGGCAAACTGAGTAACACACTGTCCAATGGGCAGCGAGGAAATTCCTCTAACTCACCTGGTTATTACGCCATCTGAAATGTAATCAGTCTTTTGACTGCCCCTAATAACTCTCTCTGAGTTACCAACGTTCCCATACAAATCTTGTTTACACACCAAATAGTCCCATGAATAACTGGAGTCCAGATATGAATGTACTTAACTTCCTTGGTTTTGATTGCTGCATTGCTAAACGTCATTACGCTAACGGTGTAATTGCGCTTGAGCTGATTGCTGCTGAAACCGATGACAACATTAACAACGACACCTTTCCCGGTGAACGAATTTGTGTTGCAACAACCTGTGTTAGTAATGCCAACCTACTGACAAATGAAACCTGCATCAAAAACTACAGTGAAAACACTGGAATTGAAGATGTTCTTGTCGAGGCTGGAATTATTAAATTAACTGGAAAATCATGCAGAACTGGCTACGTCAGTGTGCCAATTGTCGAAGTTTTGATTTAGTGATTTTCTCTCATTGTTGACCATTGAATAAATGGAGATACCACATGACTACTTTCGAACAACTGTCAGCTTTAGTAGACATCGAGATCAGTCTTATTAAATCTGTCAGACGCATTAAATTGCTCAATAGACCACCATCAAATTTACTCACTGATACCTATCAATCATTCAATGATTTGAAAGCTAAAAGTGCCCAAATAGATAGTTACGCAGGCGACTGCATCATTGCTCGTATAGACCATCTTTTTCAAGATGACGTTATACAACCCCTTCTCAAGAAGTAACCCATCGCTCGGAGTTTGTAACCCAACAAACACCAACGGATAGATCCCATCTAAACCCCAATAAACCTAACCCAACACGGGACATATTAGCTAACCCGTGTGGTGGCCTAGTACGTCTCGAATTCCAGTTCTTGGAGGAGCTAACTCATGCCACGAAATATCCCAATAAGTAAGTTTGCTGACTTTATCTTGTTCTACAAGATAAACGGCAAGGTGAAGAAGAAAATGTTTGAAGATACAGAAGCAGGAAATGTGTATCGCTACGCTAGGTCATTCCCGCAAGGAATCGCTTGGAAAATTAGACAACTACCCTCACAGCAACAGGTGTGATTATGAATATTGAAATGACAGAAAAAGCCATGGCAGAACCGGTCGCAATGCATCTAGAAGGTGCTGATGTAGCCGTCGTTGTGGAATATTTTTTAGGTCGCCTAGTTAACGAGATCCCCGAAGAGAATCTTGAGGTGGTCCTTAAATCATGCAGTTCAGAAATCGATATTCATTCTAAAAAATGACATCTGCACTTACTAAACCCCATGTGCTTACGCACGAAATATACCGAGGAATTACTATGTCTTTCACAACAAAACCAGCAAATTTGAATTGTAACCTAATGAGCAAATTTGCACTCACTTGCATCATTGGCTTGTCATCTTCCACTGTAATTGCAGATTGTCAATTTGGTGCAGAGACGATCCCTGTTGGTGAACAACTTACGATTCGTGATGAATTCTTAGTCGAGGAAAGTTACCAGCATTACCTCAACCAAGGTTACACGACTCAACAGAGCAAAGAGTTCGCAATGTCCAGTGATTGGACCGTTGTTGCACTTGAATGCACTCGTCAATTCGTACCTAACCCTAATTTCACTCCTGAAACAGCTGAACATGCCGGTTCCCAATTTATTTACGTTGGCGACGTGCTGGTGGCTGGTCAGTTTCAACGTACTTTTTTACCTGTCGTGATGGGTTTGGAAGTAAAGAAAGAGGAGCGTTCTCATGTTCAATAAAGTGATAGATGCTGAGTGGGTTATGATTAATAACTCTCTTACCCCATGTAAGTTTAGTACTGCCTTTCATGAGTACTTGTGCTTACGACGTCACGATAATCATTTTGATTACGATACGAGCAAACACGGGTTACTTACACCGACCAGAAACTACTCAATTGAGTTCTTAATGGCTGCGTCTCATTCATTTGTCGAATTTGGGGATACGTTAATCATTCCACTGCGTGCTTCGAATGAAAACATACAAGAAACGATGTCAATTAAGTTTGTCCCATTCCTGACTGATGAATTGGCCAAGCCCCTATGGTCTAAGTATGCGAAACATCAATCCATAAGGACTATCGGAAGATTTGCTGAATCAATGCAGTCTAACAAAAGCTATGTTTGGTCATGGATGAAACTTCAAGCTTCGGAATCTGTAGCGAATGAAACAGCCCCAACTCAAACAAATAGCTTAGAAGATGATCTAAAGGCGCTCTTATTTGAGTTCCGAGAAGATGAACAAAACAAAAAACTTCGTCGAAATACCAGTTTGGCTATCGACAAAGGTTATTTTGAAGGGTGCGAATGTACTTTGGCTTACGTGCAGTCCAACCTCATCAGGTTGTTACGTAGTCATGGTATTCGAGTACCAGAACAATTTTAACTAAAACAAAAATTGCTCCCATTGGGAGCAATTTTTTTCATCTTCCATCTGTTACTGGTTCAAACTCAACCATGTCACCGCAGATGTCCCCCAGCGTGTACTCTTTTGTGTTTTATATTCTTTTACTCCACTTCCAATTCGATAGAGCAAGATCGCTTGGTCTTCAATATTTGATAGCTTATTACTCAAATCGCCATCACCAAACTGTGTGATAACTTGATTGATGAAGTCGTTCAGTGCATCTGATTTCTGATTGATGTTGATGGCCACTATGTCACCTTCACTGAGTGTCGCAAGGTGTTCGTCCAAATCGGAATCGCGCCAAGTGGAAGGGTCAGCAAAACCATAACTATGATACTCAGCATTGGCACTCTTTCTGAGAAAGACTTGCAAGTTGCCAGTTGGTGCTTTCAACCGGTCCATCTCCAATGTTCGATCACATCGATTTGAATCGGCGTCTGAGCAAGTTCTCTGAACGACGTATCGCCAATCATGAGGTGAGTCGATCCAAGGGAATTCAATGCTAAAGTTCGCTATTTCTGCATCCGGAGTAAAATAGAAAATGGGTAAAGCTGTCCCTGTTTTATCAAGGTTGACCGTGATAGATACCGTATCACCTGGTGCGGCAATCTTATCACCAACCATCATGTCATAGGTGTTACTGGCATCAGCGGTGATTAAAGCCTCATGTGGGCCTTCCACTAAATTTCCTTCACCACTTTCAAGTGCTGGAATGGTGACTAGTGTGTGAGGCGTATTGTCCAAATTAAGCAGCTGCACATCAGAGGTGATAATTTCGAAGTTTTGGTTCAAGTAGTCATTGTTTGTCGAGGGTATAACCTGAATATCGAATGTCCCTGCATTGTACGTCTTGAGTCCATCGCTTGTTTCGAAGGTGATGTCGTGATGCATGCCAAGATCATCGTCAGTTGGATTCATTTCAATGACACCCAACTCATTTAATCGCATGAAGTTAGGCTTATTGATTATATTCACGACCGGTTTACCGTCAGTCCTTGTTGATTTAATTTGGGTGAAGACATTCTTTATTTGACCAGACACAAGGTGTGGAGGCAAGGTGAAGGAAGTGCCGCTTGATCGTACATTTACATCGACATTGCCGTCAGTAAACAAGTTCGATTCGTCAGTCACTCTGTATTTAAATGTCTGAATGCCATCATGGTCAGGTGATGGGGTATAAGTAAAGGTACACGGGGGAGTCATCGTCACAGTACCATAATAAGGCTGTTGGCTTACCATGCAGCTGTGGCTATCCGTTGTGTTCCTATCCGTCCATGTGCCAGTTATCGTAAAAGGCACACCTTGAGAGATATCCCCTGTTTTGTGTTCAGCTATAGGTGGATATAGTTGCTGAATGGAATTGTAACGCACCTTCCCTTGTGACCAGTTAAAAAAGCCGAAGTATCCCGGAGCTACGGTCAGGTTATTGACATCAAATATTGTCGCGCCATCTAACTTGGTCACAATCCTATTGGGAAACAGCTGCATTTCAAATTGATAGGGCTGGCCGTGCATCCACTCTACGTTTCGTTTTTTGCCTAAGATTGTATTTTTGCCTTGTTCGACATCATGAACTGTCCACCCATAATCGCTCATCTGATCTAGGGTGCCATCGAAGTAAATCAAGCTGAAACCACTGTCTGCAGAGGTCGGTAGCTTTTTCCAAGAGAACAGGTAAAAGCCACCAGCAGTAGGATCGCCGTAAATGAAACCGATATAGTCATCATCACCGGCTCCTGTATCAACCTGTATGATCCCTTTGAAGGTTCGATACTCATACTTGTTGGCACTCATAAACGCGGTAGGCGCACCATTAATGCTTTGATACACGCTTTGACCATCTGCACTTACCGCCCAGTTTCCCGAAGCCGCTGCGCCGTACTGCTTCCAAGTGTGGAGGTTTACTCGGTCAGATTCCGCGTGTGCAACACCGACAGTCATCAGTAAGTGCATGACCATGCCAGAAAGGATGTTCCTTGGATTGAATTTCATGGCTTGTTCCTCTTATCAATGAATCGGTGAACCCGCGCTTTCGCTGACATCATCCTCAAGTTCGGTTTGCAAACGAGCCAGAGAAAACTCACAAATATCAATTAAATCTGCATCATCATTAAATTTCGCGACCGATAAAATGCTGCTTATGAGCAATTGGCGCAAATGCAGGGGCGTATCATCGGTGACACCTAAAACCTTTAATGCCGCCACTAACCGGACAGCACTATTGGTTTCTGTGTTGGTCGAAGTCGTATTTGTAATCATCATTTACTCCAGTTTTCTTTTGCTGCGAACGCTGTGGGAAACGTGCGTATTCGGGGCTGTGCCATGGCACTAAACCGCAGAAAATTTCAATGCCAACCCAAAATCACGGGTTTAGATTGGCTACGTAAGCTGAGGATATCTCAGTGTCGAACCAAGAAATTCAAATAAGCAGGGCTATATCAGCGATTAAATTGATACGACTATGAGATTGGCGTGACGTTTACCGAGCTGTCGGTCCCTGAAACGATGCTTTGTCAATTAAGGTGCGATATTGGCTTCGCTAATTTCTAAAAGGAGAGAATGGGGCGTGTATAAATGAACTGAACCAATCAGTCAGCATAAATAAGGTACATTATGAACAACAACATGAAGAACTTTAACTTTAGAATTACGTGCATTGGTTTGATACTAATGCTGTGTTGCGGTCTGTCATTTTTTTTCCAAGCCGCAGTAAATGGCTACCCACTATTTGAATTCATTGCCGAAGTAGCTTTACGAAACAATCTTCCGCAAGATGTTAAAAATCTCGCGATGCTTCAATTACTTCCAACTGTCGGTGGCATATTGTTAGCTATCGGTGGTACGAAAAAGATGATCGCTGAGAAAAAGACTGCCGAATCGTCTGACGTCGAAGAGCAAGCATAAGTTAAGTGGTTAGGGACCTCATAAACCGCATTATGAGGTCTTGCTTATCCAAAATTCACCATCGCAAGGACCGACGAAAGGAATGGCTTCGCCACTGTTTAGGTACGAGTCTTCGCGTGATTCTCTTGGAGAGACAACGCAATGGTAAGTAATTGGAGATAAGCTAATAAAGAAACCAAGTTTCATAGGTCTAGATTGTCGATCCCAATATACTCGGCTGCGATATTGGTGACCTGTTTGTCTCCTATACACTATATCTTCGCGACCAAAGTAGTTCACTAACTCTTGCGTGCTTACTTTTAAAGAGAGTGTTACTGGAGCTAACGAAACGGTAGCGGTACTGAACCCAAGGTCAATTAAATCCTTTCGCATGTCGTTATAGTTTTGAATGTCGCGTTCCGGTGTATCGCTATATTTACCTCGTACTAAGCTCACTTCGTCAGAGCTCGTGATGAGATTCGAAGAGTGCGCAACGTTTTTGTAAACACCGATACGCGTAGCATCAACTAAAAAAATAGGTTCACGAGAGCATCTTTTTTCCGAAAGTGTCAAAGATTGATGAAGGTCGTAAATTTCTTTGGCTTGTTTCTGAAGTTTATTGAACAGGCTTTGATCGCCATTGACGTGACCTATCCAGCGAATATGTTGAGGTTTGGTCAGACGAAGGTGACCCGACTCGGTAAATTCTTCAGTGTATTTTGGATAGCAATGTGAACCAAAGGACTCAACTTCATTTGTGGAAGAGAGTACATCGTCGAAGAACTGCTCTTCTAATTCGAAGAAGCGTACCCAATCAGCGTTGCGGTTTGTCATTCTGGAAAACTCTTAGATAACGTATTATGTTATTGTATACAATTATTGGTTAAATACAAAATGGGCCTTGTATGACGAATAAATTGCCAGTAGCGCATCAAGAATGCGTCGAGGAAAAGGCGTTAGGCACTTAAAGGAGCTCAACTCATGCAAGAACTATGGTTATTGGTGATCTTCTATATCACATTTGGGTTTTGGGTTGGATGCGGCACCGCTCCCGCAATTCTCGTATGGATTAAGAACCCACACGAAAGTTCTTTGTGGAAGATTTGGGCTGTCACGTACAGTTTGGCGCAAGGGCCAATTGGGTTGCTTTCCATCAAAAACTGGAATATGGACTAAAGGTTATGCGTATGTCTATTGGAAGCGGTTATAAGAGGCTTACAGTCGCCTTTACTCTCTTAGTCGTCATGAAGTATGTCGAACCTGTTTCTTCACTTTTAAATGTCACCCCAAACTCTCTAGCCGATATTTCACTATTTCTATGCGCGGTATGTGTGCTCTCTATTTGGATACAGAGAAAGTTAGTTAACGACCGTATCTAACATCATCCGGTGACACTTTTTCCGCGATGTCTAAAAGTATAGCGACTACCGTTCTTTGAACATCTTGCTTTTGCTCTTCAAGAGTAGAGCCAAATAAACTGATCTTTCTATCGATACCCGTTGCGATGGCATAGCCAGCTGATGGGTAGAGCACGATATTAAACGCGTCACTAATTTTAAGTTCGTGAGTGCCGTCATCCAAATTTGTCCATGAAATCATATCTCTCTCCTGTGCGCTAAGTGCATTGAAGTTCAAACAATAGCATCATCCAAAGTGGGTACACGGTAGTTTTGAGGGATATGTGAGAGAGTAATAAAGATTCATACTGAGTATTAAAGTATCATACTAAAATGGCAGCGATCGCAGTCGATACGCTGCCATTTCTAAATCGAAAATGCCCCATTATCAGTCAGAGTAAACACTCATTAACAAGCTGTTAATGCGTATTTGCCCTAAAAAATCTTATCCAATTGATGGTGGTTTAGACCACCACCCGATGGATTGTTGTTCGGTGATGATAGCATCCAATTTGTCTTTGTCCTTGAAGATAGAAATAGCTGTGTTAAATGGACGTATTGAGCAAGTTATTCCAAACTCAGCATTGGCTGCTTTGTGTAGCTTGACGGCACCGCATCGTCCGAGTGAAAGCCATAATCTATAAATACTCTCTAACTGCTTCCATACACGCATTGCCATAGGGTTGTTAGTTGTACTAGGATTTTCCCATGGTAGCCTACCTTTCATATGTGAGTTTTCTGACATCAATTCTCTAGTTATATTTGTGAAAGACTTACCAAGATTGGCTGCTGCAATTTTCTTTTTGGCTGTATCTGTATGAGGGATACCACTTCTACCACCTTTCCTTCGAGTAATTCCCGCCTGCTCCAATGCATACTGTACTGCCGTTGCACTACATCCAAGTTTTTCGCTAATCTGCTTTAAGGTCTTGCCTTTTTGATATTCAGTAATAGCAATGGTGCTCTCAACCTCATCTAGTCTAGCGTTTGCTTTACCCACTCCTTTGAACTGCGTATTGCAATAAAATTGCATAGCGTTACGTGCAGCCTGTTCATTACATCCAAATGCCGCAGCTATTTCTCGACCAGTCATCCCTTGGCAATACATATCGTCAGCCTTTTTAGCTTGCTCCTCGGTTAAGAGTAATCTTCGTCTAATACTTTCATTTCGTGCTTTACCGTAATCTTGTGGAGATACTATTACTCCGTCCACATTCACCATACGCCACCAAGCAAAGTAGGCTTGGTTGTCGCTCGGATTAGCTTTTGCAAACAGGCCATGAGCCTCACAGTGCTCTTGATTGGTCAGGTATACAATGTTACTACCATCATCACTACCACCCATATACTGTGGAATGATGTGATGCTGTATATACCCACTGATTCGTTGGCTATTATATCTCTCAGGTTGACCACGTTTAGCTATCGCCTTGTCTATAATACTGTCGTACTTTGTCAAATATTGGTTCATCATAAGGATAATAACTAAACGTAGTAAGCTTCATAATGTGGATGGTCATTTGTGCGAATTGCTTCATCAATGATATCCCAAACCCCTTGTAATTGTGCTTGTAGGGCATCTGGTAGTTCAACACCAAAGGATATAGATTGTGCATGACTTCTTTCGTTTATGAACTCATAGAGTGTTGTCGCCTTAGCTGAAGAATTATCTATACCATTTAATAAATGCTTCTCTAAAAAACTGTTGTTATTAGCTCGGAATGGTTTATTGAACCTGAACGTAAAATAAACTTCTAATATCTTTCGTACGTATGCTTGAACTGCTACAGCATCAAATTGCTCAGGGTTCCTTACTGCTTCTTTGATTTTGGCTATCAAGTAAGCATATTCAGATTTGTGGTCTTTTAGATTTTTAGGTAACTGTTCCACGGTTGAAGCATTTTGCTTACGATTTACCAAATAGAACTCAGCACGTTTAGGTTTAACTACATCACCGTCACGTTTTACTAGTTTATAATAATCAAACCATGTCTTCACCAAATTGAAAAACTCAAAATTATGCGTTGATATGAACAACTGCTCAACTTTGTCATGGTTCAACTTGTCTTTGATAATACCAAGAACATTGTAGATATGGTTCGAATCTAAACTACATATCGGGTCATCTAAGTACACAATTGGCTTCGCGTCCTTCAAGGATTCATCTTCTAGTTCAGTAATGAAATAGGCAAAGGCAATTGCTGTACGTTCACCATCAGATAGATGTTTTGCTGGTCTTCCTTCACGCATGAACTGGTAAGTTTCACCAACAGGTTGAATCTCGATATCTGTTTTACCAAAATAAAGGCTAAGGTTATCGTTCAGGTTGTCAGCACCTTGTTTAACATTCCGAAGGGCTGCTTTGATTTCCATTACACGACCTTTTAGCCGTAGTAAATTACCCTCTGATTCGCCTTGTTTTTGTTGTAGTTCAACAACCGTTTCGTAAGCTTTAATTTGGTCATATTCCATGGTTTCTACGTAAACAAAGTGCCGTTTTATTGCATCACGGGCTACTGTTTGTTCTTTATTGTGTTCTCTTGATCGTCTGTTGTGTTCACCTATTGGAATATTGAATTGCTCAAGTAGTTTAGAAGCGATAGGCATTTGGTAATCCGATTGCAAAAATGGAACAACTTCTTCCATACGGCTGCGCTTATCTTCTAACACCTCTAGCAGACGATTTTTTAGCCGTTCAACCTGTTCTTCTAGTACAGGGATCTGTTCTACCAATTGTTCGAAGTTGGTAATTAGATCAGGGTATAAACTTGTAGCTTTTGGGACAGAATGCCCCAACTTTATGCTTCCTACTTGTTTGATCGCAGCACTGATTTTTTGAGAAAGTGCTTTGTAAGAATCTGAAAAATAAGCATTTAGCTCATCTAGCCTCACTTGTTCCAATGGGCTTTTACAGAATTGACAAGTTTTTGCTTTACCGTGATGCTTGATACCGTCTTCGACCCACTGACGGAGTCCAACATTGGCTTCTAACTCTTCTATGGTTGTTCGGGTAACAGACTCAGCCAGAATTGTCTGAATTTGGTCTAGTAAGGCTGCTGTGTTTGGTACTTTAATGAACGCATTACTTACGGGTTCTGATTTTTGTGAACGGGCAGTTTCTTCGAGTTGTAACCGTTCTTTATCAGTTTTCAGATCTTGAGATGAAACCTGAGGTAATAGTGTCCTTACACCACGGATGTCAAATTTAGAGTTACCGAGAATGCTTAAGGTGTTAACCAACTTAGCAACATCTTGAAGGCGTTTATTATTTTCTTTCTCTTTGCTTTCAGCCAAATCTTTTAGTGATTCCCACGTTCCTTGTTCCGCTGGGATTAGTGTTTCTTCAAGATGTTTAAGTTCATCTTCTAATTCAATATTACGTTCACCAACCATGAGCACTGGGTTCACGCTCGAATCTACAAAATTAACGTTGTCTTTGATGTAATCAGAATTGAAGACACGAAGGTTGGCTATAGGCGTTAACGTAGCACTTGATACCGCCTCTCCTTCATAACGATCAACCACAAAACTCGCAGTAGTAAAGTCTTCATGAACGAGTCCTTGCTGCATAGCTCTGAAGATACGTGAAAGAGTAGTCTTTCCTGAATAGTTAAAGCCATATATCAGATTAAATTGTAGGAATGGCTGACCAGCATTCATTTTGGTGTCTTTGAAGATACCGAAGTTCTTTATTGATTTTATGTTCTTAAACATCAAGTTATCCCGACTAATATAATAGGGATACTATACCAGTTTCATTTCATAATTTGTTGCGTGTTGTCCTTTTGTATAAAGGTATCTGTACGCTCATGGAGGTTCAACCGTTATTGAACTACACCATCAGGGCTAGACAGTCCACTAAGCGACTTTCAAATACCAAAAGTCATCCGCAATTTTCAAATTTAAGTGATTACTCTAAGAAGGTTCTGCCCCATAACAAGCTAGAGCAGGAATGAGGCTATATTAAAGGTTTGTAATTTGACTTACTTTTCTTTATGCCTAGAGTTCTGACTATGTGGCCAAATTTACTAATCCACAACACATATACTTATGAAAATACACGGCCATTAAAAGAGAGTATCAGTAGATACTCTCTTCAGATTGATCTTACCTCTCTGAAGGGTGAGTCCAGTCAAAAGCCTTTAATGGGGCATCAACTGGTGTATGAGATAATGCATTGGTGAAATTTGAAATAAGTTTGCAAGCTAGGCCTGTCAACACTTCAAGCGCATGCCGCTCTGTGTATCCTACCGTTAGAAAGTTCTGCAACTTTTCATCACCTATATGACCACGATTATCTAGTAGCTCTTTAGTAAAGACATGCAACGCTTGTAGTTTGACATCAGGTAACTCATTTCCTTCCCGTAGTGCTTCAATAATGCTTTCTGGCATATTAGCTGATTTCATGATCCACGTATGACCAGGAACGCAATAGTGACAGTTGTTTTCAAAGTTTGATGTCATCAGAACCACTTGAGCTTCGAGTGGACTGAATAGTGTACTTTGCGTGAATAACTCATAAGTCTTCAAATAAGCTTGATAAGTTGCAGGAGCATCTGCTAGCACTTTATGTAAATTTGGAATTAAACCAAGTGATTTTTTAGATTGCTCCATCATTTGCTTTGATGCTTCTGGTGCTGTTTCAATATTGTGGTAGTTAAACATAATAATTCTCTCGGTTTATTATTTATTAATGGTGAAAACGTTGCGTAAGGCTTGAGTTAATCGTTCTTCGCTTGCTCTTAGTCGATAGTCTTCAGATTGATCTATCCATTGGATGACACCATGTTCATCAATTAAGATCGATGTTGGGATAGACATTGATTTGTATTCAAATGAAGTAGGAAATGGCAGCCCTAATACTGTTTTTGTTTTAGACGAGTCAGCCCCTAAAGCCTTGTGGTGTTCAACGCCGTATTGTTTAACTACTTTGAGTTCTGGGTCTGACAAAAGAAGAAGATCTAAACTATCTCGTTCGATGTGCATTTTTGCTTGTTCTGCCGTATCTCCCGACAACGCAACGACCTTAACTCCATATCGATCCAGAGTCGGTTTCATATCGTTAAACATTTTTAATTCAGCACTACAGTATGGACACCAAGCACCTCGGTAAAACTTAAGTAGAACACGTTGATTTTTTAGGTCATCAGTCGAATAAATCTCGTTGTCATATGTGGTTGATTCGAATTGTGGGAACTTATCTCCAATTGCAACCTCAATATCACCTAGAGGAGTATCTTTTTGACTGAATACCCAAATGAATTTACCACCAAGAAATATGGAAAAGCTGGACATTAAGACAACGAAAACAAAGCTCCAATGCATATTTATAATCCCACTGATAATTGCACCTAGCCCCAAAAGGACACCTGCGGCAAGTGCTAGCATAAGGATGATAGGATTTTTGGGCGGCTTGTTCTTTTTTACTTTTAGAAAGTAATGCAAACTTCCAATCACCGTTGTGGAAAATCCAAGTAGTGATAGTGCTATAGCTGAATACATCGTTTGTTCCTCATTGTTTTGCTTAATTGTACTAGTTAGTACAATTGCAATTAATGTACTAACTAGTACAATAGGTGTCAATAAGAATTTTATGTAGTTGTATAGATAAATGGCAAAGAAAAGACAGTTTGACGAGATAGAAGTGCTTGGAGTTATGGCCAAATATTTTTGGCAGCATGGTTATGCGTCGACTAAGGTGGATCAATTATCGACCGTTACAGGATTAACGAAAACCAGTATTTACAACGCGTTTGGCAACAAAGAAACCGTGTTTAAATGTATAGTAGATTTCTATGTTGAGCATCACATGTCTGTGGTACTCAGGAAACTCGACTCAAATAAATCAATATCAGAGAATCTTCAATATTTATTTGATAGTGAGTTCTTAAATCCAGAGAATGATCTACTCACTTACGGCTGCTTAATTACAAACAGTATTGTTGAATTAAAATCAAACGAACCAGCCCTCTATGAGTATGTTATTAAGAAGTTTGAACAAGGTCGTATTGCAACACTGGCATTTTTTACTCAATATGAGAAAACAGAACGACTTATTGATGGTATAGATGCAGAGCATTTGACCGACTATTTCCTTACGTTTCGTCAAGGACTCAAAGTTCAATCAAGAGGGCAAAGACCACATGAATCTCTCGCTCGATCTATACATGCATTCATGCTTGTATTGAGTACATTTGAAAAATAGATTATGCGTAGACTATTCTCGAGCTTTAGCTTTGTTGTCGAGTTTTAGATGTCTAATGATTATGAGTGCAGCACCGTAGCAACACGATTCTAGTTGAGCCAATTATTTAATCGAGCAGGTAGACTGCTTTATCCTTATCGCAATACTATTGAATGGTGCCTTTAAATGAAAACAATAAAATATAATGGACGTATTGTTTTTCAAAAACAAGATATACCCAGTTTCAAACGTATGCCGCGCGTATTTGTAGACAGTGAAGCGTGTTTTGCGTTTGTCACAAATGGCGATTTTAACGTCAGGGAACAGACAGAATCTGCTTCATTGAACAAAAACTGCGGAATACTGGCAAAATGCACCAACTACTTTTATGAAAACACTAGCTATCATAATGATGAAGGTGCAGGTGAAGCGATTGGTATCCTTCTCTATCCTGAAATATTTCAGTCACTGTTTAACTTTGATATTAGCCAGTCAAAATACAGGGTCGATTATAATATTTTGCAGGTTGAAGTGGACAAATTGCTAGAGCACTATCGTGATAGCATCAGTATATTGCTGGATTCTCCAGAGTTGGCGGATGATTTGCTTATCGAGAGCAAACTACGTGAATTTGTCATTCTTATGGCGAAAAGAACCAGCGCACCTTCTGAACTCGATTTTCTTGCTTCTATGTTTAAACCTAACTTTGCCAAATTTGAAGATATTATCCAAAGTAATCTGTATGCGGATCTGAGTGTGGATGAGTTGGCAGCATTGTGTCATATGAGTGTTTCTACTTTTAAACGTAAGTTTAAAGAGGTGTATTCAGAACCCCCAATAAAATACATTACCAAATTAAAAATCAACAAAGCTAAAGTGTTACTGAAAGATAATAGCTTACGTATCTCCGACATCGTTTTTGAAACGGGTTTCGAGTCGATTTCCACGTTTAACCGTGCCTTTAAAGGACAAACAGGCCTATCCCCTTCTCAATTTCGTTTAACCTGACACCAACGCATTTTAACCTTTCCATTCAGGTTGGCTCGTTTGAACTAATGTGAGCAATTTTTGAACTTTTATGGAGAGCCCTGTACCTCCAAATTCCATATAGTTACCCCATCAACTAAACACAGAGAAAGGTAACGAATTATGGGTATCAGCTTTAAAGAAAAATATGGTGATTGGGCACTTATCACAGGGGCAACATCAGGCATTGGCGCAGAAATGGCAAGCCAGATTGCAGCAAAAGGATTGAACGTTGTTTTGGTCGCTCGTCGAGAAAAAGAGCTTGAAGAGCAAGCTACGTTGCTTACGGAACGCTACGGAATTAAAGCAACGACCGTTTCTGCTGACTTAAGTACGTCAGAAGGCGTCGAAAAAGTTAAGCAAATTGACAAAAGTATTGGGCTACTTGTACTAGCCGCTGGTATTGAAGTTAATGGTTCGTTTGCTAAATCATCTCTAGAGCAAGAGTTGAAGATGATACAGCTTAATGTTACCTCTGTGTTGCAACTGACTCACCACTTTACACCAACAATGATCGAAAGAAAAAGAGGCGGTATTTTAATGGTATCAAGTCTTTCTGGTCATATGGTTTCCCCATATTTTTCAAATTATGCAGGTACCAAAGCCTACGTTCTTCAGCTAGGTGCATCTCTTCATGGCGAACTTAAACCCAAAGGTATTGATGTAACGGTTCTTTCTCCTGGGTTAACAACTACACCGATGACAGCTGATAATGGTGTTGACTGGTCAAAATTACCAATGGTTGCAAAAGATCCAGCGGAAGTAGCAGAAATAGCTATCAATGGTTTGGGTAGAAAAGCAGTTGTGGTTCCAGGTAAACGTAATCGAATGACCGCTATTCTTTCTGGGATCATCCCCCACCAAAAGCAGGCAATAATGGGTGAATCAATGATTGGAAAAGCAATGCCCAAGAACAAAATGTAACCCCCAACAGTTTAAAACTTTAGTGAAAGAAAAAGGAAAAAAGCAATGATTAAAGTATACGTAATATACCCAAATAACGATGATGTGATTTTTGATTTTGATTATTACTGCAACAAACATGTTCCTATGATAGGAGAGCTTCTGGGAGACGCACTAAAAGGGGCGACAGTAGATGCAGGGTTAGCAAGTGTTGTTCCTAGTGAAGCAGCGGCATATGTGGCGATTAGTACAATTTCATTTGAATCTATAGAGTCATTTCAAACGGCATTTGGCCCAAATGCAGACAAGATAAAAGCTGATGTACCGAACTTCACTAATACCGTTCCATCAATTCAGCTTTGTGAGCAAAAAATATAGAACCGCAACTCTCTACGGTGAAAATGAGCAGGATACCGAATAATAAACAATTTGGGTTCTGCTTAGTGTTATTTAATGAAAAAATTGAAGCTAAACGCTTGATAAAAAGAGTTAAATATGAATATGAAAATCAAATTGGATATTGTGTCAGATGTGATTTGTCCTTGGTGTATTATCGGTTATAAGCGTTTAAATACCGCGATAAAAGAGCTTGGTATAGAAGATCGCATTGAGATTGAGTGGCAACCTTTTCAGTTAAATCCAGATATGCCGCTTGAAGGTGAAGACCTACGTGCCCACCTTAAAAGGAAGTACGGTACTACATTAGAAGATAGCATTCGTTTCAGAAAAGAGATGACAGAGCTTGGAGAAGACGTTGGGTTTAAATTCGACTACTTTGACGGACTAAAAGCTGTAAATACCCTTGATGCTCATATTCTTCTGGAGCATGCAAAAAGTGTAGGCAAGCAAACCGAGCTTAAAAATCGGTTATTTGCTTCGTTTTATAGCGAGCAAAAAGATATATCCAGCAAGAGTACCCTCGAGCAAGAGTTGCAAAGTCTTGGTATTAATGTTGACGAAGCAATGCAATGCCTAGATGACGATAATATGCGAAGTCATGTCCAGTCGCTGGAACAGAAATGGAAGCAAGCGGGTATATCAGGTGTTCCAACAGTTGTATTCAATCGCGAGAGCGCTATTTCTGGAGCCCAATCAGTGGATACGTATAAGCAAGTATTAACTGAATTAGCTAAAGTGTAATTCCTGCATCCCTCTAAAACGGACTTTTGCAATATTTTGGCGGTCTGAAAAAGGCAACGGTCTATATGAAACATAGAGAGCTTGAAGTCTACCTTCATCATCATATACCAGTATCAAAGTCTCTCGGTATCTGTGTGAATACTTGTAGCAGCAAAAATATCGAGATTACTGCACCATTGAGAATGAATACCAACCACATGAATACGGTGTTTGGCGGCAGCTTATCTGTTGTTGGTATTTTGGCAGGTTGGTCTTTAGTTTATGCCCAGTTGGAGGGTAAAAAACATCAAATTGTTATTCAAGAAAATAGCATTCGATACCTGAAACCCGCCAGCAAAGATGTAACAGCAGTATGTAAATATGACAACCTTACGGCGTGGTCTCGGTTTCATCGTGCGTTTCAACGCAAGGGAAAAGGTCGTGTTCAAATAGCCTGCAATCTATTTTGTGCGGATGAGTTGGTTGCTACTTTTGAGGGAATATACGTCGTTTTTAATAAAGAGTAATAAGGTCAAAATGCAATGAAAACTAAAAACTTACGCAACCAATCCAGTTTGTCACGCCCGAACTCTTCAATTTCTTCCCAACCTTGACTCCCTGCAATCACAACGCTAATGGTAAGGAACAGAATATCTAAGAGTTTATTTACAACTTATCCTGATTGGCGTGTATCTTCAATGGCTACAAAGTATTTGAATAAATTGAGCTCAGACATGGTTGACTTGGTTTGTTATCAAAAAGAAGTATAAGATAAAAAACTTAGCTTAAGGTAAAGCTTCGTGATCTTGCCTTGTACTCTACGGCTAACGTTCACCGCTCGTTTTGTAGATAAAGAGGGCGAAACTAATTATAGATCTTTGATAATTTTGGATATTTTTTCTAATCAATATTAGTCGACTTAGACAGAGTACTCTAAATGATTCCTGTCCAGAAACGTGTTTGAATGGGGCCGATCAATCTGTGGATGCCCAAGACAACCAGTATGATACTTTATTACTCAGTTGTAGCGTGACTCAGACTTTGTAGTAGGAATTAGTATGAATCTTTATTTCTGGGTGAGTATCATTTAGAACGGTACAAACAGGGTTACTTGACTGCTTAGTATGAAACTTTATTCCTCTCCTACAGGATATGAAAAAAAAATTTTGCGATCTCGGAAAAATTAAGTAGGTTTAAATCAAAAGGAATACATTCTTATGTTAAAACCAACTTTCACGCTCTTAACTGATTACGTAATGAACGTCATCACGGTAGTTATTCAAACCCTGAAATACATCATTCCGACTCTGTGTATCTTACTCAGCTGTTATTTTGGTGATTATGTGTTCATAGTCGCAATGGGCGTCTCACTCGTACAGGCGAAAGCCATTAGAAACATCGCCTATGAAAAGATAGTGCTCGATGATCCGACGCACATGAACCTCTCTATGTTTCATTCCGAATATTGGCACCGTTTCTGTAAGACGGCCAAACTTATGACGAAGTTCTCTGTTTTTTATCTACTCTTGTTTGCACTTGATTCATTCAATTGGAACGACACCTTTATCAATAAAAATTATAGCGAGAACCTGGCCTTAGAGAATCTATGGCCTTGCTTATTATCGGGCTGGAACTATGCTCTTGTCCTATTGGTAGCGTTCATGACTTGGGTGATAATGACACCGATAAAATTAGTATTCGGTAGCACCGAGATATTGATGCTGGAGTGGTATCCGATCACTAATCGTTGGAAACATGCATCAGATATAACCCTCCATTTGGCAGACCCTTACAAACCAATAAAAGGCAAAAAAGACCAACTGATCAGAGAAATGACGATGTTTACTAGCGCATTGAATGGTAGTGGATTTTACTCACTCAGCGTCAACACACACGTAATTAGTGGGAAGTTATGGGAGCTACTAAAAATAACGTTAAGTGATGCAGTCATCGATGTGAACAAGAAACGTAAAAATTGGCTCGACTTCACCGTGTATAAAGTAGCTATCTACGTCAATCACTGTGGCCTCAAGGGAAAATCCTATCAACAGTATCGTGATCTTATAGGTAAGCAGAGGTTTGAGAATAACCACATCGTAAAAATTCGCTTCAATGAAAAGCCGATAAAGCGAGAGTCGGTCCTGATTAAATAGCGTGTATTAAAAGGCTCTCATTGTTAGATCCTTATTCATACATCAATTTGTCGAAGTCTTTGAGAATCGTCATACCGTAGCTGGTCAATGACAGCCAACGAGGACGTCTTCCTGAAACGGGATCAATTCCCATTGCTATTAAGTCATATCTCGTCATATTCGTGACGTTGAAAATTGGAAGAGAGGATTTCTTGTTGGCATGTTTAACCAAGTCACTGAGAAATTGATACGAATCCTTACCATCTCTATTGACCCCGTAGAGCTCTGCTATCTCGGTCATAATATTGCCATTTCGAGTGGCATCAATCAGTACGAATGTGGACAGGGAAACATCATATTTGTTTGCTAGGACACGAGACACGTATTGAAGACCACCAGGTTTGAGCTGCTTAGACATCTGTTAACTTCCTGAAATTTCGATATAACAATAGATAGCCTTAGTAATATCTAATATTCCGCTACTAACAGCAACACACAATACCGGTTGAACCACAACCTTGTGATGACAATGTGCTTAATAGAACACATCGATGTTGTATATCTAATCCAAAGCCAATTGAAGGAACTGAGATATGCAAACGAAGCAAGGCGAACTGACATTTAATACTGGTAGAGGTTATGCACCTGATGGACAAAGAATTCATGCGACTATTATCGATGATACTGAAGTAACACTTCGTGTGCGATTTTCCGATAAAACGCGTGGGATAGATGGCGAAGTACAAGTGCTTGAATTCACCGAGACTGCCATTATGCGTGAGTATGATTCCGGTAACTATACAGAGGTGTAATGGCCATGAATACAACAACACCAAGTAAGGTTCACAACAAGATGAGCACTCAAGAGATGGCCGCATATATGTTGGAGTCGGGAGTGCATTACACTGCTGCAAGTTTATCAAAAGAGTTGGGTATACCTCTAGCCAATGCATCTGGAAACTTATATAACATAATAACCGGGAAAAAGTATGAGACTGATTTAGTAGGTAAGCCAGTCACCGTAAAAGTCGTGGATATACGTGGACTTAAAAAGGGGCAGCGTTTGTGGTCCCAGATTCTATCGGGCTGCTGGTCTTAGTGACAATGTAACGTAAATAAATAGAGAACGTTATGATGGGGATTATTCGCAGTTCAATGTATTTGGTTGTTTTACTTGCTTCGTTTTCATCACTGGGAAATGAAATGTGGCGTGGGTTGGTAGTTAAGGAAGAGCATCGATGTTCACCATACGATAAGAAAAGCCAATACCCATATCCCGCTTCAGTAGAGTCAGCGATAGTCGATAGTATGGGAGGTCAGATTTATGGCCCTTATACTGGCACCTACTACCAATCAACTTCAGAGACAGACATCGAACATATCATTGCAGCCAGTGAAGGGCATGACAGTGGACTCTGTGCGGCAAGCCCTGAAACAAGAAAAGCATTTGCAACAGATCTATTGAACTTGACCCTAGCATCCCCAGCTGTGAACCGTTTTAGTTCTACTGGAAAATGTGGCTTGGACGCTGGCGAGTGGTTGCCGCCAAGAAACCAATGTTGGTTCGCGTTGCGTGTCATTGAGATAAAAACTAAGTATGGCCTTAGTGTAAATCCAGTCGAAGCGAACACGTTGGAGAGTGTTATCAATAATTGCCCGTCTTTTGAAATGGTGTTCTATGCACCTGCTGGAAGCGCTCCAACTAAATACGTCACCCAATCTACGGGGCATGCGTTGTCCTTGTATGATGACAACAACAACGGACGTATCACTTGTGCCGAAGCTCGAAATCATGGGATTGCACCAGTAACGGCTCATGACCCGGCATACGCATTCATGTCTGACCGAGACGGGGATGGTGTTGTGTGCGAGTAAACGATTTATTGCTGGCGAGACTGAAGTTTTGCCAGCGTTCTCTTTGATAACTTCCGACCCACAAAAACAAACAACCCCAAACAGACTAGACCTACGCCAGCACCATAGTCATTGAAAATGTGGACTAAAGCTAACCAAGCGAAAAATAGTACAACAACTAATATTGCAAACCTTACTAATGGCATAGTGACCTCTTAACTTTCCCTTTGATTTAAATAGGTGAAACCTAAATATACACAATATCATATTATGTTATCGTATATAGGGCTCTTGTTCATAATGTCGCCCTCTCAACCTCTGTCTCACCTTAAATTCTATAGCGCTAGTTACCTACTGAGACATTCTCTTGCCTTTTATCTAGATTCGGGGCTAGAATTGCACTGTATAAATAACCAGTATAAATTATGAATATATTAACTTATCCAGTGAGTGCAGGCGTGGTGGGTTTTGAGTCCCCAGCTGCAGAATATAAACAACTGGAATTGAGCCTTGATGAATTGCTGGTGGAACACCCGTCATCAACTTTTTTAGCGCTGGCACAGGGAGATAGCATGCAAGGAGTTGGGATTTTTTCAGGTGATGTATTGATTGTAGATCGAGCCCTTACTGCGAAAGACCACGATATTATCATTGCCAATCTAAACGGTGAACTGGTTTGTAAAATTCTAGATATCAAAGGACGTCGCTTGCTGAGTGCGAATGAATCAATGAAGCCGGTAAGAATTGATGAACAAGACTCCTTCGCAATAGAAGGGGTATTAGCGAGTTCCATCAGACTCCACCGTGTATCAACTATGTTTTCGGGTTAAGCATGTATTCATTAATAGATGGCAATTCATTCTACAATTCGTGTCATCAAGTCTTCAGACCTGATTTACGTGGAAAGCCGGTTATCACCGTCAGTAACAATGATGGTTGTGCCGTTGCGGTAAACAATCAAGCGAAGGCGTTGAACATTCCAAAGTTCGAACCTTACTTTAAAATCAAGGCATTATGTGAGCAACATGGCGTTACAGTCTTCTCATCTAACTATGAACTGTACTCCAGTTTGAGCTTGCGGATGATGCAAGTGATTGCACGTTTTGGACCTGAACAACTGATCTATTCAATCGATGAAAGCTTCCTAAATCTGGACAAGTGCATAAACATTCCTTGTTTACGAGAGCATGGGGCCGCAATTCGAAAAGCAATATGGAAAGAGTGTCGGATCCCGGTCTGTGTGGGAACCGGCCCGACGCTCACCCTCTCAAAATTAGCCAACCACGCAGCGAAAAAACTCCCTGGTTATCAGGGGGTATGTGTTTTAGATTCAGTGAAAGAAACCCAACGTGTTCTCCAGGCTATTGATGTGGGTTCAGTTTGGGGGATTGGTCGCAAGCGAACGAAAGCATTGCAATTTATGGGGATCACTACCGCAGCGCAACTAGCAAATTTTTCACCTTCAAAAGCGAGAAAAGAATTCGATGTCGGTGTTGAGCGAACGATACGGGAGCTCAATGGTGAAAAGTGTATTCCATTCGACATAGCAAGAGCAGACAAACAACAAGTTTTTTCTACCCGCAGTCTGGGTAAGCGCATAACGGAATTCGATGAGCTTAGACAAGCTATCAGTCTGCATGTGGGCATTGCCTCGCGAAAGATCCGTGCTCAACAGTCACTTTGTAAAGTGTTGGTTTGCTTTGCAGGAAATTCACCTTTTGACGAAAAGCCGGTTAGTTTCAAAGCGATTCACAAATTTGAGTACGCGACAGCTGATGTGGATACCTTAACCAGTGCGGCCTGTGCTCTGGCCAAAACACTCTACAAAGAAGGTGTTCAGTACTACAAAGTCGGTGTTGGGCTGATTGACCTCGTTGACGGAAGACATGAGCAAGCTGACCTATTTAACCCACAACCCAATAATGCAAAGTTAATGGCTTCGTTTGATCAGATAAACGCAAAGTATGGAATGGACACTATCTTTCTGGCTGCGCAAGGAACACCTACAAGACAGTCTTGGGGTATGCGCCGCGAAATGCTGTCTCCGCAATACACCACTAAATGGAGCGACTTACCTAGAATCGCCTGCTAATTTCTACCCACCGCGTTTGTGATACGCAATCTATTCTCCAATTCAAGCTCTTTATTTGAACATGCCTGTATCGGGTTGTTGGATACTGAACTCAATATTCGAATAACAGAGTAGAGAGCAAGAATGGCAGACATGCTGAAAGACCCGTTTATAAGCCAACGACTCCCCTCGACTTCAAAACCTGCATTTGATGACTGGATTAAACGCCTCCCCGTTGGCAATCAGCTGCCACGGGGGAAGTACTTCAAATGTAAGCTTGTAGTACCTAAGCACCAGTCAGAAGAAACAGAACTACAGTTCAAGCCTTCGCGTTGAAAGGAACAGATATGACTTCAATAAAGATCGTTTCTACAGCACAACGACTTTACCAATGTCGTGAGCAGCAAATATTTCTGTCAGGTGAGCAGGGGTTCATTGAAACATATGAAAAATGGTCACCTGTAATACGGTTAACAATGGCCAGATTCAATTGTAATGAGTTGCATGCTCTAGTCAAAATCTTAGAAATCACTGAGAAGCGACACGATTCAGGCATGTTTACTCATTTGTTGTCGGCAGTAGCATGTGAGATGTGCGAACCAACACTTACCGTTAACTCGAATTATACGACCGAATTCAAAGCGGGAGTTATTGCGAGCAGAAAAGGGGAGAAGTTTGACCCTGAATGCCATATCGAGTGGCAAGAAGGCTACATCCGAGAACAGTTAAGGAGGGTGGCTAATAATGCTCAAACTCGATCTCACTGACTATATGGGGCCTGTTGATAAAGCGTTACTCAGGTTAAGCATCCTAAGTATCGGGTCGCATGTCATGTTAGTGACTAGCTTCAATGGCGAACTCTTCGGTTTCGTTGAAACACTGATTACCTGTTGCTTCGTTTTGGTAGTGGCAACCATTGCCTACAAACAGAAAAGAAAGCTGCGAGCAGAGCAACTTTGAGTTCTTCCTTCTTCCATAGCGTCGTCTAAATATTGAAACCCGATACGAAGTTAAATTGGGAGACTTAGGATGTATAACAAACTCACAGTTAATCTCAGGGAGAGAATATGAAGACAGTGACAGAATTACACACGATGAATGTGGCTCTATATTGCCCTCACTGCGGAGAAGAACAAGATGGTTTTTGTGTCAACCCAGCGGGTGGTGAATTTGAATGCGACGATTGCCATAAGCCATACAAAGTCCACTCTGAAGCCGATATCGAACATAGATAATCCGCAGTCCAATACTCCATATCAATAACATTTAAATCTTGTAAGGAAACGAGTATATGAAAAGAAATGTACACAGAGAGATTGAAATTAATTGGTTGAAAACAGTTTGTATCGTGTCACTGATAGCTTGGACTGTATTCCTCAGTTTCAACGACTCTTTACTGATTGTCGAGCAGGCTTGGCTCATCGTTATACCTTATTTAACTTCAGCCTTTGTTTGGTTAACGTCACCAGCCAAACTGATTGCCATCGAGTATTCATACACTTATGAGCATCAGTCTTAGAAATCAGTTAGGAACCTGTTACTCACCACTATAGAACACCTCGGTGTAATTTATCCCCACCGATGGATATCGATTGTGAGATCAATGGAGAAAACAAGATGCTTAAAAAAAGAACGATAAATGATGCGATGTCTATAGTATGTATTTTCTTATTTCTGGAGATACATTACCTGCATTTGATAATTGAGCAACCAGAGCTGTATAACAACCTAAAAAGCTTAGTAGCTATGGTTCTGGTCATTCCGCTCATTAGTATTGCTTGTCGTATCGATCTCCTAGTCAACAAAAAGGTACTAGCCAATCCAGCTGTGATTCATCTAACAACACGACAATGCGAGTTAATATGGCAAGGAAATAAGTTAAGTAAAATTTCACCGATACCAGTAAAGCAACTGCTCTTAGATAATCCTGATAGTTTCGCGGAGCTGGTGGGTTCGATGTTACGGGAAGCAAAGCAACCTGGGCTTACATTGATGCCTTTGTTAATCGTTCACTCAATGCTTGAACTGACGAAGTTAGAGGAAGAGGAACTTGAACGTTTGCTTATGGGCATTGGTGCTGCAAAAGTCGTGGTAGTTGATGAGCCTGAACAAATAGAAACAGCCATAAAAGCTACAATATTGCCCGACCTATTTGGTGATGCGTAACGTAATGAAACCCCGCAGCTGTCAACATCGGGGTTTCAACAGGCTGATTATGTTCTTCCTCTTGACGCTCGTTTCTGTGCCATTGCACCGTCTTTTGCCAATATCCCACGACCGTATCTCATCACCATAGCCGGTGTTGACCAACGTCCAGCTTGCTGCACTTGCAAGATGGTGTACCCATCAGTCAATAAATCCTGACAAGCGCCAACTCTTGCACTGTGGCCAGTAAAAGTAGCGATACCAACCTTACCCAAATTAAGGGCTTCCCATGCTTTATTGAAAATCTGCTCAACAGTCCATGACGTCATTTTCTTATGGTTTTTCCCACTTTCAGGGTGAGTGGGGTCGATTAATTTTGGCCTGTAAGGAGTGTTGTGTCGGCTGATCCCAACGAACAAAAAGGCTTGTTCATCGGTGTCATCAAGCCCTGCCAATTCAACATATTCATGAATAATATCAACAGCTTCTGGACTAAATACCACTGTATCAGGTTCACCACTATGATTAGATTTAGTGATAGGGATAGTGAGCAATGCCGTTCCGTCACCTGGGTACTCTAAGTGGCCAAAACGGATATTTGCGATTTCCGATGCCCGAAGTAGAGTTTCATAAGCAACAGTCAACAATGCCAGATCACGTCGATACCGTAGGACAGGGGAATGTCGCCATAATTCGGTTATTCTATCTAAGTGTTTTTCTCGAAAGGCTGAAGCTTGTACTATTCGTTCACCTGCTTCAACTTTCCTGCGAAAGATACCGGCCATCTTGTCACGAACGATTTCATCAAGAAAAGGATCAGGACAACCCGAGATACGATGAATTTTTGAAATGGCCCACGCATAAGATCGATTTGAGTTACGGTGTAAGTCGTCGACCTTATCTTCAAAGAATAATTCGATGGTTTCTGCGGCTGCTGGCAATGAGTGATGTTCATGCTCGTGACACCATTTCTCAAATCGTGACCAGTTGCTATAGAGTTGAGAAAGTGAGTTCTTAGCATAACGCTCTTCACGTTTATTGAACTCTCGCAAAAGGTGGTTAATAGCATCTTGAATTTTTTGGTACTGTTCGTTCGATGTACCGTGCTTTCGTGCGAGCATGATCGCCTGGTGAACATGTTCTGGCCTTAAACGGGAAAAGTCCGTATGAAGTGAGATTTCAGTGCCGACCATATCATTTCCAACTTATGCTTTCGTAGTTCGTTACAGTCTAACCAATTCCATGCATTTTTTCTAGATCACATATAATTGTAATTATCTGAGATCTAGAAAATGTGCAATTTATGGCTTTAAATCTACGCGTGATTATCCTGACATTCAATTTATCTGAGTTAATTACAGTGTCACTTTTATTGGAGGGTAGAGGGGCTAAAATTCTAACAACAACGCATCCAGTAAATGAACGGTACATTTTTACCGTGCTTCGCTTCACACGACAATTATCGAACATCGAACAGGTGTTCGTTCGTTCTGGACGTTCGACCAATGTTCGATTAAAATGAATGACATCGAAATCTGAACTTGAGTACCATCTAATGAGCGACATCAGCACACAGAAAGACCTTACCGCAGATCAACTACAACGACGCCAACGTGTTTTTGAAATTTGTGATTCGCTCTTCGTTAAAGGCGAGAAAACCAGTGTTCGCAATGTCTTATCAATGATGCCGGACGTTAAATCTACCTCCACGATTAACGTGGATGTCCGTGAATGGAACACTCAAGCTAAGAACAAACGAATGGACCTCTTCAGAGAACGAGGCTTTAGCGATGAATTTGTTGAATTGTTTTCAACTGAAATCACTCGATTAAGCGCCGCTAAAGATGCAGAGCACAATGCCGAAGTTCTCATGTATAAAGATGAAGCAGATCTGGCCAATGAACTCCTTTTGAAGACGGAGGGTGAGCTGGAGTTAGCCGGTGTTAAGCTTGAAGAATCAAACACTACAATTTCATTGAAAGACAAAGAGATAACCAAGCTTACAACCGAACTTGCGCAAAGCCAAAAGAACTGTGAAGGTATTGAACAACGGCTGACGGATGAGATTGGTGGCTTGCAAGACAAGTTGAATAATCAAAAAATCGATCTTGATAAGGCTCAAAGCCAAGTGGCCAAGACTGAGGTCAAACTCGAAAACCAAGAGACACTAATAGGCAACTTAGAAACTCAGCTCAATGAATGTCGAAACAAGATATCCGAACTAAGTGACACTGTGACTCAGAAATCCGGAGAAATCATCAGGTTCGAAACTCAGGCTCAGGGCGATATTCAACTGATCAAAGAATTACGTGAGAGTCGAAACAAATTCAGCACTGACCTAGCAGAAGTTGAAGCGGAATACATTACAACAAAATCTGAAAACGCACGCCTAGCCAGCGAGTTAGAGCAAGCAACGATAAGGTTTGGTACTGCATCAGAACGACTAACCTCTCTATCAGATCAGTTTACTGAGCTACGTATGTCTAACAGTCAAAACATTAGTACCATCGAAAGACAAGGTGCCTTCAGTAGCCGCCTAGAGGATGATGTTAAGCGTCTTACTCAGCAAAACGAAAGTCAAAAAGAAGAACTAGCGAATAACCAGACCATCATCAAAGAACTTGAGGCCAAAAACCTCCAATTGGGTAACAATTAGGTCCTATTCATTCGACACTCATTTTTCTATTAGATGGTGTACAACCATATGTGTACTCATCTAACTGGAGAGAATTATGAGAGCGACAACAAGCTTGTGTGATGTGTTCCAGGACACTAAATTTTCGGCAATCAAAGACAAGCTCCAAGACATTGCAGAAATCAATCAGAAGTTTCATGAGCAATTTCCCCACTATGGCCATCAACTGCGTGTTGCGAACGTCAACGGGGGCAGCATAGCTATTGAAGCCCCAAACAGTATGGTACTGACGCGTTTAAAGTTCGATAAGCAACAAATTCTTGCTTGGGCTGAGAAGATTGATTCAACAATCACTAACTTGAAACTGTCCGTTAACCCTACTCTTTATAAGTAGTGAGGATCAGAGATTCATGACGAAGGATCAGTCAAGCGGCGAAAATCGATTGTCTATTTGACAACAATGCAGCTCGTCCCACCTAAGATGAGTTTGTGGCAATATAATGCGCCATGACAACGTATTGACGAATCCACATGAAAATGTGGCAGAGTGAAAGTCGCCTAACAGCGACTTTTTCATTTCTACAGTAAGTTGCTCTACTCTATTGAGTCGTTCAAAAGATTCTATACATCCGATGCTTGAACCCTGCAGACTTTAAACCATTCACTCAAATCAACTTTGTGTATTTATCCACCAGCAACTAACAAATTTTGTGGATATCTAACTACCCTATAGAGCTCAGAGGCTTAAAACCGATATTTGTACAATCTATGTATGAATTTAAGGGCCTTATTTGCACACTTATCATTAATGTTAGAGTTCAATTGATTGGGACATGAAATGAACCTAATCGAGATAAGTAGCTATGACTAACTCAATACAAAATGAATATGCGAAGGAAAGGAACGTACTTGCGATATCTCTGTGTATGCCTTTACTAGCTGCCGCTTGTCTAGCTGGGCTCTTGATTGGAAAAGGTAAAGTAGAGCTTTCTATCTTTCAAGAAGTAAGCGTCATTATGGCGTGCAGTGGGTTTATCATTGGGATCATCTTTGGCAATCGACTCGTTCTAACTCAAATGCAAAAAGTAATCACGATTCGCGAGAGAAATAACCAAGTACTGCGTATTAACACTGCTTTAGATAATGGTGACATCAAACCGTATTTTCAAAGTAGAGTTTCACAAACAAGTGGAAAGATAACGGGCTGTGAAGCACTGGCACGTTGGGAATGCCAAGGTTGTGTTATCCCACCTGCAGAATTCATCCCCTTCTCGATCAAAGAAGGCTTGATTTCAGAAATAGACACCGAAATCGCTGTACAAGCCATCGAACAATTAAAGGTTTGGCTGATAACAAATAAAATCACTGACGATTTCACTTTATCGTTTAATGTTGCCGCCGACACTCTACAGTGTACTGATTCAATCAAAAAAATTGCCAATGCTTTGAGTACAGTGGTCAATGAAAGGATATCAATAGAAATAGAGATTACAGAACAAACAAAAATTGAAACCAATGACATGATGCTCAGAAATATCGAGCTCCTGAAACAGTCGGGAGCCGATTTAGCTCTGGATGACTTTACTGCAGGTCACAATAGTATGACTATGTTGACGACCATCAAGTTCGACACAATCAAGTTCGACAGAAGCCTCATTACCTTTAAAGTCAATGATACAAGATCGCAGGAGATAAGCATTAAAGTGCTAGAAAACTTTGTCATCCTGTCTAAGCAGCTGGGGTTGAACACCACTCTAGAAGGGATAGAGACACCAGAAGCACTACAACTATACCAATCTTCAGGTATAGAGAGTTTTCAGGGCTTTTTATTTTCAAAGCCCTTGTCTTCCAATGACTTCGAACAACATTATACTAATTTCAACCATTGACACACGATGCCTAATGGAAGTTCCAAAGGTGGATTGGTCAATGTCAGTGGTCGTTTTGTATTGGCTCATGGTGACGCAAGATTAACGCTATCCGCTAATGAAGTAGAACAAATGACTAACTTGATTACCAACGCGTCTTGGTACGGCTAACGTAGAGGGAAAATGATGATAAAACGTATCGAATTTAATGTTTTAGGATGTGGTATGAACACGAGAACGTCAGCTAACGAACTTCTTGTGGATGTCGCACATGAGCGATTGAATAACTGGTTAGTTGAACAAGCAGTTTCTATTGTCAGTATTGAATCTATTTATGAGACTAAAATTGACACTGGCGACAGTAGATTTATTTGCCTACGACTTTGGTATGCTGACTAAACTGTAACCCACCACTAAGGCAAGAAAAGGAAAAAGTAACTGATGACCGAACTGGTGGGTGCTTTCAAAAACGTTTAGTTAACTGGCTCACTATCTTGAAGATCAGCCTTCACCGCCCCATCGACCAAGAGTACAGACACCGAATAAATAGACTGTTCAATGTTGCCATCTTCATTCATCCGTTCATAACCACCGATAGTCTTGTCCCCGTGCTGTTCTACCAATTGGCTCAGGGATTGTTGGTTCAAACTGCCCTCGCCTTCTTGCACTGATTCAGACGCGACAACTGACACAGAGACAGTGAAAGACATTGAGGCTACCAAAAAAAAAGCAAATTTCGAATTCATACATTTAATCTCTAATGGTCAAACATACTTGCTATATACAACAATTTACGAAAAGTTTAGTTCTTGCTATAGCAATTAGACACATGGCCAGTATGAAATATCTGAATTAAAGCGTTATCGCTCTTGGCTGTCCATATTGTATACCCAAATGAACTGGGCCTAGCTTCTAAAGACCAATCGCTTTGGATCTCATATACGAACCTTGGTGTTTTTATGAAGGTGAGTAGCGAATGGCGATAGTAAGTTTCAACCGTGTCCTCTTTGATTTCTACAAATTCAGTCCAAGACAGGCAGACGGCAAGTAGGCAAAGAGATATCACTTCTTGCACCGGTGGGTGGTAACTATGGGATGAGCTGACCAGTGAGGTGTAAAACATAAACCCAATAAGGACAATGACCCAGCCTCTTACGAAATTTAAAACAGGCACCGTCGCTTGATATTTTGCATTAAAAATAGTCATTGAATTAACTCCGCAATACGTTGATAAGAACCTGGAACCTTACGACTAAACCAATCGTAACGATGTACTTTTTGATCTCGGCTAAATACGTAATCTTGGCTTTTGGTTTTGGTCCACACTGCAACCACCGATTTCGATTTGAATTCATCACTCAGAAACTCAATCGCTCTCGGGGTCATAAAATTTGGATTGATAAAATATGCAGATAGGCCCTTAGACCAACACATATCTATAAACAGTGGATCATCTGAGACAAACACTCGCTTGGTTTTGTTAGTGCCTTTTGTGTAAGACCGGATGAATGGTGATCTCGCGGAGCTGTATCCATTGAGTTTAATGAACACTAAGCGACCTTTGTTAACGAACAATAAGATGGGTTCGCCTTGAAACTCAGTGATGGCATCAATAACGGCATTGGGAACCCAACCGTTAACAGCGTTCACATATTCGATAAATTGTTCAGCGTCTGGAATACAGGATAGATGGTCAGGCACATTGCGTTCATCCACTGAAAGCCCCCACTCTTCCACTTCTTTTGGCAAGACTCTCATTCTCGCGATGTCCATAACGATATCCGTGAATTTGATATCTTCAGGTGTGAGTTCACGGTAAATGTCAGCAGGTATATTCAAACCGGCTAGGCGACATAATTCTATAATGGCGCGATGTGGTGTTACTGAGTGGTCGTTTGAATAGGCGTCGATAATCGAAGTAGGTCCACAAGACTCACAGTTGAAACTGCCAGTGCCTAAAAAGTGGGTCCCCTTGTTTCCACAGGAAGGGCATAACAACTCGACCATTTCACCAGCACCTAATCTGGGGACCAAGTGACCAAAGGCTTGATCGATTGTTTCTTGGGTCATCTTTGGGAATAGATGCTCTTTCAAATATCCATTAACTAGATCGGAATCCATACGCATCTCCGTTTCATTCATTTACACCGAAGGTAGTAAAGAAAGAATGGAGCAATAACGCGATAAAATGGTTAAATAATGAAAGATATTTGGATGTTTATTAGGTGTGAAGGAGTAAAGAGGTGTCGAGGTAATGAAGATTGAGACTGGATAATTAAGTTTCCATTTTAACCTTTAGAGTAAAACTGTTGAATGTAGATCGCTTCAAACAGCATAATATTTTCCCTACTTGTTCGGTTTGTTTATGCGGTTATAAATCAATGCACCATTAAATAACGCGACACCTATCGCTACAACCGTCATCAACATCAGAGGCAATTGAGTTGTTCGAGTAGCTTCGTAATCTGTTAGTAGAACCCAGACCAAGAACGCGAACGCAATAACTACCGAAATTACTATTTTTGTCATTAACGCATTTTCCCCCATTAGCTGATTACTGGTAAAAGGCTAGTTTTTTTAAACCTTTCCATTTCCGATACTGGCACATGAAAATCTATCTCCGGAGGGTTATTTTTAGCACCGTTCATTTTGAACTGTACTAAGTGGTATAACGCTCGGTCATCAGCAGGTAAAACATGAAACTCACCTGTAGATGGTAGTTCGATGCTACAGCAAGCCACACCATCAAAAATCAAGATCATCGGAGTTTCAGGGCTGTTCGGGACAAGGGCTATTTTGAACCCTGTAAAGTCATGTGTGTCCATTTAATACCCCTAAGCTACAAAATCCTGTTTAAATTTTCTGGTCTACCAGATCTATCCCAAGGAACGTATAACCATCGTGAATGTTCGATTTGGTCTAATATCAATAGCCCTCAAAGAAGCACATTGAAGGGAATGCAACGCGCAGCAGTCATTAATCATCGTCACCTTCAAAGGCTTTGTCTCGATCCATCTCATTTGAAAGCCAATGAACATATGGAAGACCTCCAAACAGTTTGTCTTCTTCTCTTTCAGGGGATGAATGACGATGAGATACGCCACGTCTCCTTACTCCAGAATTTTTGCGTCGGTTGTTCTGCATTCTATTGCAAAAATCATCGTGGCTTTGTTGCTCAGTTCTTCGTGACATATTGTAATCTCCTGTTGTTGCATATTTTAGTTATACAACAAAAAAGCTACTAATGAATATGTTCCGTACCCAAATTGGGGGGAATGTATTTAGAAGTGTTGTATTGCTCGGTCTAGACAGTCGCCGGTATCCGCATTACAACCGATGATCACATTCTCACGGTATCGCGTTGAATCGTTGCCAAAGGCTGGCAACATTGCGCCCTGTGACACCCTACGAGGCTTTTTCTGGTGGGTAGCATCAAGTAAGCCATTGATATCCATATACGCTTGCCATTGCTTAGGCGACATCTGAGCGTATTGTTCCGGTTCTATGCCAATAGTGAGACGACTGGCCGCTGACCTACTAGCCGACATCGCAAAGTGTTCTATTTCTTTATCCGCCAATTCAACTGAATATTGGTATTCGAATTTGTCCCAAATACAGTAAGAGTAACTATCCACTTTTGTTTCTTTTGGTACAGGTTCACCCTTGAAGCTACCAACTCGTACAAATCTACTTTGTGAATAAAGCGGAAGCGTAAGTTTCGTGTCACTTTCATATAAAGCCTGTAGAACCGGTGAATGAAATTCAAAGGAGTTCGGTTCAATACAAAGCTGTCGCACTTTTAGCTGGTGGCCATCATCAAAGTGATTTCCTAGACTGATGCGAGAAGAAACATTTCCTTGATGCACCACTCGGTGGTACATGTCCATTGCATAACCGTTACTATCTATAATTGCAGCTAAACGAGAATCAAAGTCATGATTGCCATATGAGCTACCTCGTGAACGTAATGTAACCTTCACTCTGTTACTAGAAATGCGCTCGATACCTTCAACTTGAGTAAAGATAATGAAATCCGAATAATGCCGTGCAATTTCAGTCACAATTCGCATTGACTTAATATCACGTTCCACCAACTTGCTCTCATGAAGCTGCAGCTTTAGCGAATTAATCAAATCAGACTGTTCACCACGTTTACTCAAACTCTCGATCTGAGAAGACAACATCGTAATGCGCTTTCGAAGAGGATGACCAGGCTCCCTATGATATTGCTCCAGACTTCTTCTTAAAACTTCATCATTCTTTATCATTTCAAGCTGAGACTGGAACTCTCTTCTGTCTATATCCACATTGACTGTCAGTGATACACATTTAAAATCAGCACCAGTGCAGTTATTCACTGATTGACTAACTACATCCACATCGGCTACTAGAGGTAGTAGAACCTTCAATGTCTCTAGATAAGTTCCGTTATAACTTTGACTCGTCTTTACATAACCACGTAGATCCGCTTTAGAGACAGCTAAAAACGCAGCTTCATCTTTCAATTGCTGAAACAGAGCCTGCGTTACTTGCTCGCTCGGAACTACGCGCTCTACAGTTGCGTCGAATGGCTTTGCAGTCACTAGGCTAGACATTAGAAACAACAAAATAAACATACGTCCCATACATCACTCCTCCACTGTTAACGAACTCAAAGCAGTACCATACCCTGCGGTCTGTAAGCCCACGTATGGAACAACAAGAGGGTACGTTGGTTGATAGCGCTCAATTCTGAATGGGTATCTCATTCCGGCTGCGACTTTAGAGAAGGCAACATGGGGTTCGCCATTAAGCATCAACATGAATTGTTTAGGGGTTATAACCTGTGAAGAACACACCGCATCAATGCATCCTTGTCGGATCGTATTAATCTCATCTGTATAACGTGACTCTATCCATGCTTTATCAAAGTTGGAATCAACGAGAAGCCAATCATCAATATTCGTTTCATCCCCATGGAAATCCGTGGCTACCTCCCGGATACGAACAGTACTAAACACCGTCACATGGGACCCCAATAAAGTTGCCTGTTTTGTATCTTTAGGAAACACCAATTCTCCATTAAGCAATTCACAATAGGTTGGTATCCCTGAACGCTTGAATACTGAATCAGATTCGGAACCTTTTTCGTAATAGTACCCACGACCTATATGGACTATCTTTCCTGACACGTTGATTGCTACTTCTGGCTCTCGGTGAAACAACTGAGCTGTTGTCAGCGATTGATGTGATAAGTAATCATCTGCCGATGCGAATAACATGCAATGGTACTTAGCCCTAAATTCGACCTGCTCTATGGACAGCTCTGGGACACTCATCTTCATAGTCACATACCGAGTATCAGAGATTAAAGATGGAACGGCTTTTACCAGATCATTCATCTTCTCAGAACCAGGTAGGACAAACGAATAGGCAATGTACTGAGACGTTGATGGCTCACCTATTGAGTCAAACACAGGCACCTTATTCAGCTTAACTTCTTGTGGAACGAACCCCGTATCCTTAAATATCGTAGATACCTTGATACGTTTAACAAGCTCCTTTTGTTCCTTTGCTCTGAGCCTTAACCACTGAGAATAGATTCCGTCTTCTGCGCGGAACTCAATTGGTAACCGAGAGTGGCGTGACTCTATCAATGTAAATTGGTTTAGCTGCGCACTTAGTACATCTTTGGGCTTTGACTCAAGTTGCGACATGCCACTAGCACTGTTATGAAGGCTTTGAGTGATAGCCTTAGCAATTTGTTTATCGACTATCAATTTAATGGTTGTTTCTAAGCAAATGCCAACATCGCATTCAACTTTATCCTGAGCTAAGACAATAAGTTTCTGAATGGATGGCTGGTAGGAATACACAAGTCCATATTTGTCTCCCTTGGAAATGGTTTGCTCAACTCGTTCCAATGCATCAACTTTAGCGGCTTCCACACCTAAAGCTTCTAAGCCAACCGTAGTTTGCGCATCCATGATTAATAAACTTCTCCCTGAAACCTCATATGCTTCAGAAACGAACGACATGATCATCAATGCGATTGTGGAATATATCTTCATTCGGAAACCTAAAAAAAACCCTATTGGAGTTTGTATACACCAATAGGGTTTAGTTATTAGAAATATCGATTAAACGTCATCAATATGGGCATTATGTTAGTTTTGTGTCTTGATCATAATTCACGTCACCATCGATTTCTCCTACTGAACCTCCCAAGCCAACTACAGTATCAAGCTTGTCGCCATTGATAATTTCATCGGCGTCCATTTCAAGATTTGTCTTGTCGCCAGTAGTTAAAGCTGTCGCAATATCCAACTTATTAGAGTTGTCTCCTAAGTTTGCGTCAGACGTACTTGGGTCCATATGTCCATCGTTTGGAGCGTCAAATCCTGTTGATGCTAGTTGAGTACCACTTTCTCGCATCATAGAGTCATGTTCTGCACCATCGTTAGGTGCTACCGATGTGTCAAACTGGTTAGGAGTATC
>NZ_JBFRJZ010000042.1:0-20769 GCF_041469125.1 Vibrio sp. 10N.286.51.E5
AGATCAACACGCCCTAGTGAGCAGGGGTCCTTCCAAGTAATTTTTAGCATCATATTTTTCTCCTAAATATTCGATTACTCCGTCTTTTGTAAATGGACCTGAGTTGGTTTCTTCTGTCATATTACTTCTCCTTCAGTAAAGCTTGTGACGATGCTCATAATATACAAAGTGGTAACGACAGGTTCTGTCGTCATCAGGTGGGTAATTGGATATATTCTCTATCCAATTGTAATTACTGAATTAAATTTTTATGGAAAGCTTTGAGAACAAGAGAGCAGTGCTCGCAAAAGTACCAATGAAAGGAAAAATCACTGCGCAGAAAATTCAGGAAAAGCTTGAGGCAGAAGGCAACAGGTTATCACTAAGAAGCGTTCAACGCATTCTTAAAAGCCTAGCTAAATACGGCGTTGAGTCAGATACAGGAAAACCGATTGGCTGGTCGCGAGAGCAAGGGCTTGATTTAGGATTAACGGGAATGGATTTAAGCACCGCTATTACCCTAAATCTTGTTGAGAAACACCTAGAACAGGTTATTCCTCCATCCTTGTTCAGTAATTTGGAATCCCACTTCAACGGTGCTAGATACTATCTTCGACTTGAAAACAAAACACCTCGAGGTCTTTGGCCACGCAAAGTGTATATCCATCAAAAAGGTATGCCTTTGCTGCCCTCAAAGCTAGACTCTGAAACGATAAACGTTATTTATAAAGCAGTGTTTGAAGAGAAGTGTATTAGGCTTGTTTATCGCTCAATGTCTTCTAACAAAGAGCAGCAAGTCATGTTTCATCCTTACGGTATTGTCGTGCGTGGAGAGCGGAATTATTTGGTCGGGAAATTTGATGGCTACAGCGATATTCGTCAATTGTCGTTCAACCGCGTAATCAGTGCTGAGTCCTCTTATTTTCCTGCGATTGTTGATGAAGGCTTCTCGCTGGAGAAATACGTTCAGCAGGGAGAAATGGGAGTTATCCGCAGCTTAGATAAACTTGCGATAACGCTATGGGTAACGCCAGTGTTTGCCAGAATCCTTGATGAAACACCGCTGAATGACGTTCAGTCAATTAAACCCAAAGGTGAAGATTTTCTCATCCGCGCGAAAGTGGATGATACCGATGAATTGCGTCATTGGCTTCTGTCTGTTTGCAACCATGCAACAGTAGTAGAGCCTTTGGCATTACGTGAAGAAATAAAACAAACCCTTAGAGAGAGTCTCTCGTGGTATGAGGATTAAAAATGAGTAATTCAGAAAACAAAGCGGTACCTATTATTGATGTTCACTGGAAAGGCCCAATCTCACCAGACGAACTCAAAAACTTGGAACAACCTGAATCGCAGGTGCTTTATCAAATTTATGGGCATCACCCTGTATACGGTTCAGATAGTCTCCTCTATATCGGAAAAACGGAACAGTTAAGTGGAGTGAAGGATAGACTCCCAAAGCATAAATGGATTGATAATCAATGCGATGAGTGCAAAATTTACTACGCAAGTTGTGCTGAAATTGTTGATTGGCAGAAGTGGAAAAGTTCTAGTGATGAATACCCTAAGTACAACTCATCAAAAAGTGGAATCGATATTAACCAAATTGAATCGCTACTTATTTATGCCCACCATCCATCAGGAAACTCGCAATCAATTCAATCTTTGGGTATTGGTATTAAGACACATTTTCGGGTGTTCAATACTGGAAAACGCAAAGCGCTTGAACGAGAGCTAAGTACTCAGTATTTCAATTGTGTTGACTGAAAATATATAACTAGACACAGTAAAATCATAAACGACAAATCTTGTCGCAACTCTGCTGCATACTCTCTCCAACTAACAGGAGAGAGTTTCTATGTCCAACTTCACCTTTCGTTTAGCGCAACACTACACGTCAATTCAGCACCAGGTATTCGTTGATCGCGATGACATCAATTCACTTTATGAAAAACTAGGTGACTGTGTTACTGAGTGTTTATTTCTATCTCATTTGGTCAAAAAACTAGAATCAGTCTCATGCAAAGAGAATTTGCTGGCGCTAATGAGCCAGCTTATGGAATTTGAATTAACACAGTTTCTGCCACCAGATCTCATCCCAATACATAGAGAAGGGCCTAGACGTTTTAATGGTGAGGCAGTCTACCTGTCTAATGACTGCTTGGTGATCAAAGTGTCTTCTTACCAATTTCCCACATGGCAGGTTTTGTTAACTGTTGTCGGACGAACGATTTACTCAGATTTTCCAAATACGCCGATGCAAACACACTTTGAGTTCTCAGGAGTAACTTTATGAAAGTTTATCTTGATGGTTGTCGAGCTACACCAAGCGGCTGGACAAGGACATATACTCCAAAGCAAACCATTGAACTATTAAAAAGTCACAGAGTAGATGAACTCAGTCTTGATTATGATTTGGGTGATGACGAAAATATCGGAACAGGGTACATCGTATTACTCTGGATCGAAGAGCACGTTTTAAATTATGGTTACGCACCACCAAGTACTATCAGCTTTCATGGTTCAAATCTTGCTGCTCGAGGCAAAATGCTTGCCGTAATAGAAATAATACGAATACTGACTAAAAACGGAAACGATACTAAAACAGCAAAGCTTCCAAAGCTCAAACGTTTAAATGAAAAACTATTATGTGTTTCTAAACTTGTTGTTGGATTAAGTCAACCTTTACGGACAAGGTACAAAGCTGGAAAGGGGCTAGAGAGCGGATGCTCCGATTTTGAATTTGATTATTGTATTACGACATACAACCGCTCTCGCACGATTGTAAGTGTTACTGGTGTCGACGGTCTAACTTTGCCAGCATGGTCACCAGATTATGATTTACTCGTTGGAAATTATGATGATACATGGCGTAGCTACCACCGAGATTTCGATACTTGTTATGTATTGCATTCAATAGAACAGCATTATGATTCGAATTTCTTTTTAGGAAGGCAGGCTACAGAGGATGATCTACTTTCGATCTCAGATATTTGTATTTATGAAACAATAGAGCATCAATTTTTTGAAGAAATAGTTATGGGAAATAAAGAGATTGATGCTGCTTTTGAAAGGATTATCTCCCAAGTAACTAAAATTAATGTGGATGAGAACGTTTGTCGTATATTGCTGCGCACAAATTTTGAAGAGCAGAGTGATAAGTCAGAACAGAGGAACCTTTTTTATAATAATGTTGTTGTCGATGGTATTGCTCCTAAGCATGTGAGAGAACAAAAGCATTTAGTTCAGGATTTCATTAAATACAATATGTATCGTCCAAAATTAACAAGCAATAATTATTTGCTGTCCGTTAGCTTCTATGAAGTAAGAGAGTACCATTATTCATTGTGAAACTTCCCAATATCTCAGGCACTTCCTTAAAAACTAGCCCAGTTTAAACCATACAAAGTTGCTTTGCATAAACGTGTTTACCCATTAATGAATTGACCGAAATTAGAGGACTTCAGGTGCTTATACTTTTCTCAACCTGCTTCTTATTATATTCTTATATATCAGTTGGTTATTGATATTTGTTTCGATTATTACGCTATGCGACAATATGTGTCGCGTCTTATGTTTACTATTAATCTCAACAGTTTAATCACGAGAGAAGATGATGGTAAATAACACAGAAAAGAGAAAGATTGTTGTGTTTACAGGCGCAGGTATAAGTGCCGAAAGTGGTTTGCGCACTTTTCGAGATGGTGATGGTTTGTGGGAAAGTTATCCTATTCATGAACTAGCAACGAAAGATGCCTTTGAGCGTAACCCTAAGCTAGTGCTGAGCTTTTACAATCAACGTAAGGTTGCCGTCAAAAATGCACAACCTAACAAAGCTCACATAGCACTAGCTGAGTTAGAGGATGTATATGACGTGGTCATCATTACTCAGAATGTCGATGACTTGCATGAAAGAGCTGGCAGTTCGAAAGTTATTCACTTACATGGGCAGTTAAACCGCGCCCAAAGTAGCGTTGAATCTTCAATTATTTATGACTGGGATAAGCAGATTGAGATTGGTCAACATTGTGAATTAAATAGCCAATTGAGGCCTAATATTGTTTGGTTTGGCGAACCAGTAATGTATTTAGAGGAGGCAAGGAAACATATTAAGTCTGCTTACAAAGTACTTGGGGTTGGAAGCTCTCTATCAGTTCAGCCAGCCGCCAGCTTACTCAATAAAGCGCCATTCAGGGCTGAGAAAATTCTTGTTTCCCTTGAAATAAAAGGGAAAGTTCCTTTTGGTTACAAGTTCATGAGAGGTAAGGCGGCAAGTATCGTTCCAGTTATATGCAAGAACTGGCGAGAATTGGGAGTCAGTGGTGGATGCAAATGAAGGTCTATTTAGATGATGAGAGACAGGCCCCCGAAGGTTGGTATAGAGTTTATTGGCCAGAAGAGGCGATCGCGCTTTTGAATAAAGGTGATGTCACTGAAATCAGTCTTGATCATGACTTAGGTGATGATGCGCACGGTACTGGTTATGATGTAGTGTTGTGGATCGAAGAAGCTGTTGCTTTACGAGGTTTCAAACCACCAATTATTCACGTCCATAGCGCCAACGCATCAGCGAGGTATAAGATGTCACTAGGTATCGCCAACATAGAGTTGCTTTCATCTGCTCATAGCCAGTTGAATAAATTTCAAGCAAAGACCTAATGTATGATTGGTACTAAATATACGAGAAGCATTATGCGCGGAAGTGAACTGTACCAAGCCATTCGAAAGTTACAACTTTCAGGCCTTACCAGAGAGCAAGCGGCAGCTTGTGCTCATGAGCTTTATCTAGCGAAGTACTTCCCAAAAACGTACGACACTAGGCGAGCTTTTAAACGATTTCTTAGTGTCGGCTTTTCTGACTCTGTAGCCGATTGTTTGGTTAAAATGCTATGGGAACTGAGATGCTACAGTATCGGTGATTAGAACGAGGGTTGAGCGATGGGAAGAGTATCACGATTAACAATGACGAATCAGAAAGCAGTAGTCATCCGAGACCTCGTAATCACCACTGATTAGTAACAGCCCCATCCAGGTGTGTATTCGAGCTAAGTGAAATCGGGTTTCTACTAAAGTTCGTGATGAAGATATCATTTTTGAGATTATGTTCAGGTTTATCATGTAATGAATTATTATCCGAAAAATTTGACTTGAGTACGGGTCGAACCCCAACCAACGAAGAATTCGTGATTGCTCAACAGTCGGTAGAACTACTGTAATTTACTTTAAAAACAGATGGTTAAAAGCGAGCTTAGTGCTCGCTTTTTTTGTGCTCATATGTTGGATAGACCATCGCTAAGTGGCCTTATAGCGAGATAGTCAAAACTCATTCTATTGATTTCGGCAAATCATTTTGTAGCTTCAAACTAGTGATGTTAGGGCTGGCTTGTGATGCCCCAAAAACGCCTAGAATTGAACTTGCAAGGTTTCAGATACAAAAAGTAATAGATGCGACGATCTAGCCCCATCGCCCTCAATGAAATTAAGACTATTGCTTGAATGTAGTGCGCCACTGAATCGGCGATACATGAAAAGCCGATTTAAAGTGCTTTCTGAATACACTGTCAGAGCCAAAACCCGCTTGCTCTGCAACTTGAGGTATCGATAGTTTCGTGGTTTCTAATAGACGTTGGCTAAGCACCAAACGTCGGTTTTGCAGCCATTCACCAAATGTACAGCCATAGGTGGATTTAAACTGGCGTGTGAAGGTACGTTTACTCATCGCACAGCGCTCAGCGACTTCATCTAGTGAGTGACACTGATTAAGGCTCTGCTCCACCAGCTCAATCACAAGGCTAATACTTGTCTCTGTAAGAGGTTTTATGTTGACTGGTGCTGGTATGTATTGCTGCTGTCCACCAGTACGAGATGGCGCAGTCACCATCTTACGTGCGAGATCATTCGCAAGCTCACTACCACACAAACGGCGCACTATATGTAGACAACAATCGAGTGAAGCAGCTACTCCAGCAGAGGTAATGATAGTCTCATGTTCAACAAATAGAGGGTTTGGGTCAAAATCCACCTTAGGAAATTGCTGCTGAAATTGTTCGGAAAACGCCCAATGGCTTGTGGCACGTTTTCCATCGAGAACGCCAGCACATGCAAGTACATAAGACCCGAGGCAGAGTCCTACTAGTAGCTTACCTTTCCCATGATGCTCTATTAGCGCCTCTATAAGTCGCTCACTTGGCTCTGGCAGGTCATTTGGCCAGCTTGGAACAATCACAATATCCGCCTCTTTAATAGCGCTCAAATTTCTATCGATCACCACACCAAATCCAGAGCTTGTTTCAAACTGCAAGCTGTTTTCGCAACAGATCCTCAAGTCAAACCGAACCGGCTGGCCGAAAAAGATATCTTGAAACACCAGACAAGGCACAGAGAGATGAAAAGCACTGATGCCTTCAAAGGCTACCATCGTAATTTTAATTAGCTCGGTTGATTTGTTCACAAGTGTCTCGATTTGCGCGAATGTTGACTTTCAAGACAGTATCACAAGAAACTAGAAAGAAGCATACTAAATCTCATAGAGAACATGGCTTGTTAGTGAGTTTAGAGAGGCATTATGAAGATCCACCACCTACGTAGCGCAACATTTATTATTGAATCTGGCGAAAAATTTATCCTTATTGATCCTATGTTGGGGAAAAAAGGCTCTATGCCTCCGTTTTCAGTCATTAAGGCTAAGGCCGCGAAAAATCCAACCGTTGAGATGCCAAGTAATGCCGATGAGCTACTAAACAAGGTTACTCATACCTTAATTACTCACAGTCAAACACTTGGTATCAAGGCATTACAACATGGAGATCACCTAGATCCGGCAGGTGAGACGTTTTTAACAAGTCGTAATATCCCAGTTGCGACACCAGCCAAAGATAAGGCTTACCTAGAAAAATATGACTTAACGGTAAATTGGGGAATTGAAGACTGGCAAACTATCGACTTTCTAGACGGAAAGCTCACCGCGGTTCCGGCTTTGCACGGCCATGGATGGATTCACAAGGTAATGGCTAATGGTGTTGGATTTTTCTTGGAGCTCCCCAATGAGCCTTCTATTTACATTAGCGGTGATACAGTTCTAACCGATGATGTAAAACGAGCGTTGACTGAGTTGAAACCTGATATCACAGTAGTCGCGGCAGGTCGTGCTCGTATGGACGTTGGTCAACCGTTATTGATGTCAATTGATGAGGCCATGGAGTTTATTCGCCTTTCCCCTAATAAGGTGGTTGCGAACCATATGGAGGCACTCAATCACTGTGCAGTGACTCGACCAATTCTTAAAGAAGCAATTGATAAAAACGGTTTGTCAGATAAAGTCCTTATTCCTGCTGATGGTGAGACCTTGGAGTTTTAGATACCTGAACTAATCCGGTGACTCCCGATTTAAGTAAATAGTCTAAATGATTTCTGTCCAAACCCGTGTTAATAGGTGCGATTATAATAGCTTGCCAACCAACGAAGAATTCGTGATTGCTCAACAGTCGGTAGAACTTCTGTAATCTGAACTGAAGTCTAAGCAAGAAAAAGACAATCAAAAGCGAGCCCAAGTGGCTCGCTTTTTGTGTCTAGTAAAGATGCGTCTGAATGTTTTAACAGGGGGATAGCCTACAAGGCGATCGTGAAACAGTTTTAGAACAGAGCTTAAATTGCGACTCATCGGGTGATCTGGAAGCGCTAAGGTTATTTAGTCCCTGAGCGGTAGTTTGGATCTGTCCAGCATCGAGGTAACTCTTCCCCTGACATAAACATCAGTTCGGACTTTTTAAACATCTCAGGGTCTTGCTGTTCTTCGCCTGCTTGAAACCGACCTTCGATACTGTCTTGAAATAAGTTGGTTAATTTGGTCATTTCAGTTACATCAACGAGGTCACCGGTTTTTTCTCTTTTAGAAACATTTTTTTGCCCTCAATCTAATCGGTCACCCCAAATTATAATTGCTATTTGGAAAATGAGAGTCTTTTCAATTCCGGCACTTCTTGACTAAGCAGACCCCAGAGCTACGCTTATGATCATCGACAACCCAATCGATGAACAAACTTATCCTCAACAAATAAATGGAGTCGCGATGTCATCTGCCCATATTGCAAACAATCTCAGTGAACTGATTGGCGATACCGATCTTGTTAGAATCAACAGTCTTTCAGAGATATCAGGTTGTGAGATTCTTATTAAGTGCGAACACCAGAACCCGGGTGGTTCGATTAAAGATAGAGCGGCACTTCAGTTGGTTATGGATGCAATAGAAGCCGGTAAGCTTAAGCCGGGAATGACAATCGTTGAAGGTACTGCTGGTAATACGGGAATAGGACTTGCTCTGGTCGCTAAATCCCTTGGTTACAAAATGTTGGTGGTGATGCCAAAAGGGCAGGCACAAGAGAAAGAGCGCATGATCTCGCTTTATAATGCTGAACTGTTATTGGTCGACCCTTGTCCTTTTGCAAACCCTGAACATTTTTACCACACGGCTAAGCGGATTGGTGTCGAAAATGAGAGTTATTGGTGGGCAGATCAGTTTGAAAATCTCAGTAATTATCGAGCGCACTATTTAAATACTGGACCTGAGATCTGGCAGCAAACACAGGGGAATATTGATGCTCTAGTTTCAGTGGTGGGGACGGGTGGAACCATTGCCGGAAACTCACACTATCTATCTGAGCAGCAACCCAATCTCGAAACTTGGTTAGTTGACCCAAATGGGTCCGGCATTTATTCGTTTCTACGTAATGGACACTATCAATCAACGGGAAGTTCGTTCACGGAAGGCATAGGGATCATGCGAACGGTTGAAAATTTCAGGCAGGCAAAAATCAATCGTGCCATCACGCTTCCCGATCAGGATTTGGTGACGATATCCCGCCTTGTTGCGGAACATGACGGTATTCTTCTAGGAAGCAGTTCGTCGTTGAACGTAGCAGGTGCGCTATACGCTGCGGCTAGAATGGGGAAAGGGAAAACCATCGTTACATTTAGCTGTGACCTTGCTGAGCGCTCGTATTCGAAGCTGCACAACGAAACGTTTCTGAAAGAAAAAGAGATACAGCTTAATAAAGAAAACCTCTCTCAACTATGGGCTCGTTATCAAGCCGAAGATGGCAGCATGGTCGTCAACGTATAGTCGCTTTAAGTTAGTAACAGCCAGTGGTCTGCCAGCTCTTTCGTTAGCGCTGAACATCCGGTTAGAGCTAAACATCCGTTAGCACCAAATCCGGCACTATTGCTTGTTATTAGGGTAGTGAATCACATTATGAAATACGGCGTTTCCTTCACCGATATTTTTGTAGGCATGGGTCTGGTTGGCATTGAAGCGAACGGCTTGTCCTGCGCGTAATGTATGCCACTCATCATCAAACATCACGGCCATCTCTCCTGAAATGCATAAGATGTGCTCAGTGACGCCTGCGTTATGTGGGGCGGATTCATGCTGGTAATCGGGTGCTAGGGTGAGTTCGAATATTTCAAATCCTAGTGCTTCCTCAAAAGGAAACAACAAACTGACGAAAAAGCCAATGTTGTATTCTTCATGCCTTAGTTCGTTTGCATCTCTGAATAAACTCGTCAGTTCACTGTTTGGGCTAGCCGCGATAAAGCTCGAAAGTGACACCTCGAATCCAGAAGCTATCTGCCAGAGCTTAGCGACTGTCGGGCTGGATTCTCCACGTTCAATTTGTCCTAACATTGCTTTACTCACGCCTGTTGCTTTCGCTGTTTTGTCTAAGCTCCAGCCTTTTTCTTGGCGAAGGCGTTTCAAGTTAACGCCGACTTTAATTTCTGTTTGCATATTTTCTCTACAAGTTTTTCAAAAATTAGTTGTGCGTTATAGCGCACGGGTGCTAAGTTCAGTCTATGGACGTTATAGCGCACACAGGAATAAATTAACATGACTAAGCTAAAATTTTCTCACGTCAGTACCGGCTTTATCGCTGTTTTCATTGGTTATGCGAGCGCCGCGGCGATTATTTTCCAAGCGGCAATGAGTGCTGGAGCAACCGAAGAACAAGTGGCGTCATGGTTTTGGGCGTTGGGAATTGGCATGGGGATGACCACAATACTGCTCTCGTTTCATTACAAGAAGCCTGTGGTTACAGCGTGGTCGACGCCTGGAGCGGCGTTGTTAATCACATCTCTTGAAGGGCTGACAATGAATCAGGCAGTAGCCGTGTTTTTGTTCAGTTCGATGTTGATCACGTTGGTTGGATTGGCGGGGATATTTGAGAAAGTCCTAAAACAGATCCCAACATCGATTGCCTCAGCGATGCTCGCGGGGATTCTATTGCAATTCGGTTTGGGTTTGTTCACGTCGCTAATGGAAGAGGCACAAGTCGTAGCGGTCATGCTCGCTGTATTTATTCTGGCGAAAGCGCGGTTAGGAAATTTACTGATCCCAAGCATTTTCATCATCGCATTGGTCATGTGTGTGGGTTTTGGCAAACTCGATGTTAGTCAGGTGACTATGGGATTAACGACCCCAGTGTTCATTTCGCCCGATTTTGAGTTCTTTTCGTTGTTTAGTGTTGGTATCCCATTGTTTATAGTGACGATGGCTTCACAGAACTTACCGGGATTTGCGGTTCTAAAAGCGAACGGATACCAAGTTGATTCATCGAAGATCATTACCACCACCGGGGTAACAGGTTTGATCTTCGCACCGTTTGGTGGCTTTGCGTATAACCTTGCAGCGATTACGGGCGCTATTTGTATGGGCCCGAATGCGGATAGTAACCCCAAGACTCGTTATATGGCTGGGATCTGTATGGGCGGGTTTTACTTGTTAGCTGGTGTGATGGGGATGTCATTTGTGTCGCTGTTTAGCGCCGTACCCTCCGAGATTGTCATTGCGGTTGCTGGCTTAGCGGTGATGCCCACCTTGATGAATTGCCTTGCGGTATCAATGGCAGACAGTCACTACAGAGAACCCGCACTGCTTACTTTCTTATTCACCGCTTCTGGCACCAATTTACTGGGAATCGGTAGCGCATTTTGGGGTTTGTGCATCGGGTTGTTTTGTTGCTGGTTACACAATTACAAAGCTAAGTCGCGTGGAGCAAACAAGACTTCGCAAACTTCGTCGTAATCAAGCGACCCAAGATTAGGGTCAGGTTCGCTGTGAATTAGAAACATCAGCAAGTTGTTTGAGTAGTAAGCCCAGTCATACTCGTGACTGGGCTTGCTTACAAAGGAATAAAGCTACTTAACTTCGTATCTCAGTAGCACTTCATTATCGAGAACGACATTTGTCGACCAGATAAAGCTTGCGCCAGCACCACTGAATTTTTCGATAAAGTTCATGTACGCTTTTTTATTGTTCACGCCAATATCGTCTTCTGAATATACCGATGCTAGAGGCCAAGATGTTGAATCGAACTCTTGGTTCATCCAGTTGGTTGGTGTTTCCCAATGAGCGGCGTAGGCATCTTGACCGTGGTCAGTTCCTTCCGTGGTGCAGCTTTCAGAAAGACGCTTCCCGTCCACTTCACTCAAACAAGTCAGGTCATAAATCGGTGAGGTATAAAAGGTTTGTGCTTGCCAGTCTGGACCTGTCACGGTTCCGTCACTAAAGCTCGCGATAAAGCCACCATCACCAGCGTGGTATGCCTTTCCGCGGTTATCTTCGCTGCCAAGACCTAGGTTTTCTTCCCAATCAATCACTTTCACCGCAATCGTGTAAGGCTTCTTCACCTTAAATTTGACGATGTTTGAGTTAAACGGTGTGAAAGGAACGGTGTCTACCGCGATTAACTTGCCGTTGATATAAAGTTCGAAATAGTTATCGGCAAAAATATAACCTGTTATTTCCTCACCGTCTTGATCCACAACAGCTACCGGTACAGAGCTTTGATCGACTTCGGCTAGGCTGCTTGGTGTGGTGTTTGAGCACTCTTCATAAAGATCAAAGGCTTTTGGCCCTGTCGCAAAGTTGTTCTTGGCTGGAACCGTCCAAACCTTTCCTTCTGAGTCCATAATTTCCCCGACGCCCGCCACTCGGCTACGTCCGTTTGCACACTCAAAGAGATTCGATTCAACAGTGGTCGCCACACCTTGAGTAATACTCGCTGAGCCTTGGTAATCACTGATGTTGCTGACCGAAGGCGTATCTGATGATGGTGAGCAGCCTGTAGCGAGCAAAGCAACCGATGAAAGGGCAAGGGCTTGATATTTTGTGATGATCATTGATTGGGTATCCGAGAAGGGGTTATTTAAATAAGCGTGGTTCAAAATAAGCCAAGTGCAAGTAAGTTAATTGAAAACAAAGCTATTTCAAACAAATCCGAGCTAAGTAGCTAAGTAAGCCGTGATCTCATAGCTAACAGCTGGAGCGACGAAACTAAGCAAGAGCCAAAATATTTGTGAGGTGCCACGCTTGTTATCTGATAAGGCATATATTACCCGTACAAATGTAAACAAGCGTAAAGCTGAGTAAGCATGCGCAAAACAGCGCTTTTATAGGATGATCACATCAGCTTGCGCGGAGCTTGAAAAATACTTAGAACGAAGCGGTTTCAGGTTGTGATTGAGATAGTATTTTGCTACAAAACGCGCATAATCTCGCTATACAACATTTAAAGAAGAATTTACCTATGACTACCTTTCAATACTACTTTCACCAACTGCCTTGCTTCGACTGTAAAAAAACGACAGTAAGTACTGATCTTGGTTGGTTAACGCCTGCGATGAAAGACGATGCTATCGCACAAGTGACAGCAACACTTGCACAAGGCGAGGTTACTCCTGATCTTTCAGCGGACGTGGTTTGTACGAAAGATGAAGCGCGTGAGTATTTACTACTGAACTTCTTCGGTTATTCAGAAGAAGAGCTAGCAAGCGGAATCGAAGCGGATGATGAAAAAGAAGTGGCAGACGAAATCGCAGAGCTACTTGAAGAAGGTAAAGACACCATCACCTTCGAACATGAGATTGCTCTTCAGTGCTGCACAGACTGCGATGTTGAAGACGAGTCAAACTAAGCTTTTGTATTAAGAGTATTAAACTAAGTACTCTTATTAAGGTTCATCATGCAGCTATGATGTTCTAATGATGAAAGGCGTTAGCGAATTGAAGTTCGCTAACGCCTTTTTTGTCTCTCTGCTTCTTATATAAGCGACATTAAACCTTAAGATGTTGTGCCTTCTGTAATGCCTTGTTTGCTCAGTTGCGAAAGGATCTCAGCGGTTTTCTCTCTGAATAAATCTCTCAGTAGACGCACAGTAGGGGTGATGGATTGACGACTTGGACACACTAACCACAGCTCGGTAGGTGTCGGCTTAAATTCAGGCATAACTTTAACCACTTCGCCTGAAAGCAGGTGAGGAGACATGTCTAGACAAGATTTTATTGCCACCCCTTTACCTGCGATACACCAACGTCTTACAAGGTCTGCGTCGTTCGAAGCGCGATTTCCTTTTAGTTTCACTTTATGATCTTGAGTACCATCGTTAAACACCCACTCGTCTTGCAACATGTCATGGAGTTGGTAAAGCAAACCATTGTGCTGAGCTAAGTCACTCGGGTGTTTTGGTGTGCCCATTTCAGCCAAGTATTCAGGAGCCGCACACAATATCCTCGGCACATCGCATATCTTGAAACCATACATGTTCGCATCGGTCGGAGAGCCGTAACGCAGCGCCATATCGACGGAATCTCGGTAGAAGTCGATATTGCTATCGCTGATGCTAGTGCGAAGCGTCGCCTTTGGGTATTCAAGCAAGAACTCATCTAACCAAGGTGTGATTAGGTTGCGTCCTAGATCTGATGAAAGCGCTATGCGAATTTCACCGTCAAGAATACCAAGCTCTTCGCGCATGTTGAGCTTCGCTTGCTCCAACATCTTTAAGGCTTGTTCGCATTCCGGTAAATAACGCTCGCCAGCTGAAGAGAGCCTTAGGTGGCGCGTGGTTCTTACAAATAACTCCGCACCTAGTGCCGCTTCAACACGTTTTACCGCTGCACTTGCTGTGGCAGTACGCATATCGAGGTTGGTGGCTGCAGCGGTGATACTGCGAAACTCCGCCACTTTCAAAATGACCTGTAAGTCTTCAAGAAGCATTTCGTTTCCCTGTTCTGAACCTTGAATCGGTTGTTCGGTTACCCATAAATTAGGCATTTTCAAATTGCTAATCTTAGTATTTTTCCTGCGCATATACATCTTATTATCAAAAATCATTTGATAATAATTCAAATATTAGGCTGTTTATCTAAAGCGAGAATTCTCTAAGATTCAATTATCGAATTTAAGGAGAAGTATCATGTCATTACCATTAACAATGAAAGCAATCGGATTTACTCAATCACTTGCGATTACAGAGCAAGACAGTTTGTTTGAGTTTGAAACGAGTCTGCCAGAACTAAAAAATAATGACTTGCTGGTAAAAGTGAGCGCGACTTCTATCAACCCTGCTGACGCAAAAATTCGTATTCGTAATGCTAAAGACAAAACTCTTGAGCAGCCAAAAGTGCTGGGCTATGACGCAGTCGGTGAAGTTGTTGGCAAAGGTGCTGACGTTGAAGGCTTCGAAGTCGGTGACCGTGTGTACTATGCGGGTAACGTAACACGCATGGGTGCTAACGCAGAATACCAAGCTGTGGACTACCGTATTACCGCTAAAGCGCCTAAGAGCCTTTCTGATGAAGCTGCAGCCGTTATGCCACTAGCGACGCTTACGGCATGGGAAGCGTTGTTTGACCGCCTACGTGTTCGTCCTGAAGAGAAAAAGTCTATCCTGATCATTGGTGGAGCGGGCGGCGTTGGTTCAATTACGATTCAACTGGCTAAGCAACTGACCAACCTAAATGTTATCGCAACAGCTTCAAGACCTGAAACTGAGCAGTGGGTAAGAGATATGGGAGCGGACTATGTGGTGAACCACCGTAACCTTGTTGAGTCTGTCCGAGAGCAAGGCATTCAACATGTCGACTACATCTTCAATGTTGCTGATACAAAAGGGCACTGGGATGCGATGGTTGAATTGATCGCACCGCAAGGCATGATCAGTTCGATTGTTGAATTTGACGGTGGAATTGACTTATCAGCGCTGCAAGGCAAATCAGCGGGCTTTGTTTGGGAGCTGATGTTTACACGTTCACTGTTTAACACCGAAGACATCCAGAAGCAGCAAGACATCCTATTCCAAGCAGCGAATCTGATTGATGCGGGTCGTATTAAAACGACGCTAACCTCGACCCTAAATGGCTTTAGTGTGGATACATTTAAAGATGCACACCAACGTATTGAAAGCAGTGCCTCGATTGGTAAAACAGCCATCAAATACTAATTGCTGATGCTTTAATCCGCTGTTGTTTTGAATCGTTGACGGTTTAAAAAGAAGAAGCCCCTGATATCTTATTGCTAGTCAAAAGGTATCAGGGGCTTTTGTTTGTTTTCAGTTTAGTCAGTTTAATTAGCTTCTGGTGATATGATAGGTTTCGATGTTTTGAAGTGAAGCTGTATTAGGTCTAGCTCAAAAGGCGATGCCTGTTTGTCTGCAATCAAAAAGCCGATTTGTTTGATGTCTTGTGCCCTAAGTTCCGGCGTATCGTTCAGTAGTCGACCTCTGAACACCGCTTGAAAATCATTGAAGTGGAACACCTTGTTAAGCTGCTGTCCCTTAATGGTATCGAACTCATGTTTGTATTGAACTCGATTGCCGTCCTTTGAAGTTGTGAACCTCAGTTGGTAGGTGCGACCATCACCAACGAATACTAGCTCTGCGTTGTCTATTTCATGGGCTGGTGATTCAATGGAGCGCTTTATAGAACTGAAACCCCCATTATTTTCTAACGATAGCTCGCCCCTAAATCGACTCATATTATCAAGGTAAATGAGCCCGCCCGTTGAGATGCCACCCATTACATCGTCGTTGGTCGCTGTCCAATTCTTGTGTTCGTTCGGTTGTATAAAATCAATCATACCTATGCCTGCTACAGATACTTGAGACCATAAAAAGGAGAGGCTGAGTACTAGCCAAAAAGGGTGTCTTCGCTTAAGCAATGAAGCCGTTTCGTTCATGATTGTCTCCGTTAGCCGTTAGTCTGTTCGCGTTTTATGGAGAAGGTTCAGTGGCAAGCATACCCATACAATGCTCAATAAATTCAGAATAATTTGAAGCGTTGTCGTACTCAATTTTTAGCGAACCGTGAAACATCAGCGTCACCGTGACGTCTTTATAGCTTAGCCAACAGGTGTAACCATCGTAATCGTGCCAAGCCGTCATTTCGCCAACTAGATATTTGTTGTCCCGTTGCTCACCGGAAGAGCGAATAAACTCAAATACTCTGAGAAATTCAATAATGGTGATTCTGTTGTCCATGTGTTACTCCCGCTGCGTCATCTTTGAGAATAGGCTGATCTTTGGTGTTTAGATTGCCTACGTCTTTCTTTCATATCCTTACGGCTTACCTCTGTGCCCCGATCACTGAAAGGGTCTTACCTTCTCGATAAACCGCTGTTTTCTAATATTTCATCATCATTCCATACATCTGTTCAATCCAGAGCGAAGCGTGCGTAACAAACTCGAATAACAACGTTAACCCTCAAGATAAAGACGAGCTTAATTTGCGTTTATGGTGGTTAATTAAAATTAGAGTCGATAGGATAAATAGCATCGGAGCCTTGTTATTGGCTGAAATGGAATCTACAGAAAGTGCGTGTCAACATGATAGAAAAACTGAAAAAGGAATGGTTTCTTGTAGGGATGGTGGTGGCTATGGTCGTTGCTGTTTTTACGCCGGATTGGGGCAAATCGGGTGGGGTACTTCATCTCGATACGGTGACTGTTCTCGGCATCGCTTTGGTGTTTTTCTTACACGGTTTGGGTTTGTCTCCCAAAGCCATTCTTGAGGGGCTTTCGAATTGGAAGCTGCATGTTTTTGTACAAAGCGCGACATTCTTAGTTTACCCACTGCTTTGGGTGATATTCGGGCAAGGCTTTGTCGCTTATATGCCAGCAGCTCTGGCCTTTGGTTTCTGTTACCTCTTCGTATTACCGAGTACGATTTCGTCTTCGGTCGCGATGACGGTGATTGGAAAAGGAAACCTACCGGGTGCGATATTCAATGCATCACTTTCTAGTATTTTAGGCGTGTTCATTACGCCTCTACTGATCCAGCTCTTTATGGGGTTGGAAGGTGCAGAGCTAAACCTGATGGAATCGGTAATCTCTATATCTAAAATGCTGCTATTGCCAATGATTGTCGGCCAGTTGATGCGCCCGTTACTTTTTGAATGGACTCAGAAACACAAGTCAGTGGTCAATAAGTTAGATAAATACGTGATACTTCTGATCGTCTACAGTGCTTTCTGTGACTCTATTGAACACGGTATTTGGAGCGACTTTTCACCAATGCTGTTGTTGCTGTCAGCGGTGATTTGTTTAGTGGTATTGATGGTGATGGTACACGGCATTCAATGGAGTGCCCGAAAGGTTGGATTCAATCATCAAGATGAAGTCGCGGCAGTATTCTGTGGTACTAAGAAGACCTTAGCGGCAGGTATTCCTATGGCTAAGGTGATCTTTGCTCACAACCCTAATCTAGGGATGATATTACTACCAATCATGCTTTATCACCCGATTCAGATCTTTTACTGTGCAGTGCTAGCCAACCGTTACGCCAAGGTTGATACACAATCTAGTTAAACTTGTTTGTTGTTACAAGTACAACAGAAAAACGCCTTTCACTTCGCTGTGAAAGGCGTTTGTATTTGAATCTACTTCACTTTAATTAGAGTGCTTGAATCTGTATGAGCAAATGCGTTGTCGTAGATCTCTAAGCCTGTTGTTTGAGAGTACGTCAGCGTATCGTCTGAAATGCTAATGTTCATCGTGAAGCCCGTGGTGGTTGCGTTGTCCGTCATGTATTCGGACTCAGCGATGCCACGCTTAGACGCAACTAACGTCATTGTATCGCCAGCAGGGCCTTCTGCGGTGACACATGTGGTGCGTGGTACGCAGTAAGAGTTGTAGACGACCTGATTTTTTTGGTCGTAGATGAAGTAGCCACGTTGATCGTGGAACTTAGAGTCGTCGGCCTTTCTGAATACTTCTTGTTTGTAGTACAGAGCAACCAGATATTGATCGCTGGCATTGGTTGCATCTGCCGCAACCTCAAACGTCATTACTTCATAGAATGGTGTAACCGCGGGACCACCTGCACCCACTTCTGTGCCTTCTTGGCCTGGAGAAATATCAACGCCGCCAGTTTCGACTGATTTCCATGTGCCGACTAACTTTGCGAGTGGACCAAAATCCATACCATTGATTGTGTTGTGGTCGGCTACTGCTGGAGCCGAGATTACCGCTGCGATACCAAGTGCTAATAATTTTTTCACTTTAACTTCCTTTTTATTAATTATCTGACCCCAATAAAAATAAGGTTATTGTGAAACTAGTTTATTAACCCAGATCAGTGTTGTTGGCTAATATGAAATCGAATTGTAACTTGATGTATCAGTCAATAAGAGAATATTAATGCGGCTAAATATTGAACGAATAGCTGTGATTTGTTCATCGAGGTTTAATTCAAAATTGCATTAGTCTGAGCCTTATTAATTTTGCTATTACACATTTCAAATTCTCATGTATGATGTGCGCCCATAATTGTATGACAAATGTGTAATCTTACTTCTGTATGAATAAAGCTGTTAACCACGCCATTTTGCTTTTGGTGCTCGCAAACCTACTTGCGTCTTTTTCAGACGTATCATTGAAGATACTGAATGGCGAAGTCCCTACGTTCCAGTACGTGTTTATCCGTCAGCTATTGAGCGTGATCTTGTTGCTTCCATTTTGGTTAAAGTTACCGAGAGAGACGCGTATGAAAGGCGGTTGCCGAATCAACTTCTTAAGGGCTCAATTTATCTTAGTGGGGAGTGGCTGCGCGATGATCGCCATTACACACCTTACTTTGGCGACAGCAAACGCGATGTTCTACGTTGGACCAATCCTTATGCTGCCTTTGTCGATCGTGCTGTTGAAAGAAAGGCCGACATCTTCAAAAGTGATCGCGACCCTGATTGGTTTTGTGGGCGTATTAATCGTGTTACGCCCTGATCAATTTCATTGGGCGGCGATTGCTGGGCTAGGCAGTGCGCTTGCGATGGGCGTGGGTAATATCTTGATTAAACGCTTGAATGCAGAGCAACACATCATCTCAACTCTGTTCTGGACCAGCATTATGACTCTGCCACTTGCACTGGCATTAGCGCTGCCAACTTGGTCTGCGCTCGAATGGCGTCATGTTGGTTGGATCATGGCAATCAACTTGTTCGTACTTGGATACCATGCGCTTGTGGTGGTGGCTTACAAAAAAGCACCGGCCAACCAGATTGCGCTCGCTGAATATTCTGGGTTGGTGTTCGTAACATTGTTTGGTGTTATGTGGTTCGATGAGATTCCAGACATCCTGACGCTGGTGGGCATTAGTCTCATCGTTATTCCAATGATGCCGATTAAATGGAAGAAGGTTTTCAAGTGGAGAGACCGAGCCGCTTTAGAAGTTGAGGTTACTCCGCCTAAACCATAGCGGCTTGTCTCTCAGTCATTCTGGATTCCAAATAAACCACATCAGGGAAGGTCGTCTAAACTTAGGGTTTGTATCGCTTCAAAATACGACAATTTGGGCTCTAAAAACGTTCTCGAAATAAATGCAAATTAGTGCTTTACCTCAACTTAACTTGAGGTATTAGGATATGCAACGTTGCTTACGAGAATACTTTAAGGAGAGAAGAATGATCCAACTTGAACATGTGAATTTAGTGGTAAAAGATATCCCAGAAATGCTGGCTTTCTATAAAGCGGCGTTCCCTCATTGGTATGTCCGTGATGAGGGAAAAGGGGAGTGGTCAGGTAAGCCACGTAACTGGCTGCATTTTGGCGACGAGTACCAATACATAGCAATAAGTGATCACGGTGAAGGTGAAAATAGAGATTTGGCTGGGCATTCTGTTGGTCTCGCACACTTCGCTTATGTGACCAATAATATCGAAAGTGTCACTCAACGCCTTGTTGATGCGGGCTTTCCAATTGCCAAACCCGGTGCCGAAGAACCTTATCGAAAAAATGTCTACTTTGTGGATCCTGCAGGCTTTGAGATCGAGTTTGTTGAGTATTTGAGTGATGATCCTAAGTTACGAAATGCCACGAGTTAGTTACGTAATACGCCGCTTTGTTAAAGTTGGTTAGCTGAATGAAAGCGCGCTAGAGAGCATTTATAGAAAAGGGCATCGTGGAATAATCCGCAATGCCCTTTTTAGATTCTATTTATCAGCTGATATTGAGTGGGTTACTTATTTAGCCTTGAACGGCACCAACAGTTGTTTGCCAAACACATTAATCAGCGCGCCAGTCACAATCAGGCCACCGCCTAGATAAGTCCAAACCGATGGAATTTCATTAAAGATCCACACGCCTAACAGTGCCGAGAAGACTATCTGGACGTATGAGTAAGCCGAAGCTTTACCCGCCGCTTGAGTCTGCATCGCTTTGGTCAAACCGTATTGGCCTATCTGAGTGAAAATACCGACTAACACGAGCATCACGGTTAAGAATAGACTTGGCCATACAAAGTCGTTCCAAATAAGGACTGTCGATATTGGCAGAGCAACCAGTGGGAAGTAGAAGATGATGACAGAGCTGTCTTCCGTCTGGCTCAGCTTTCTCACAATCACATAAGCAATTGAGCTACCAAACGCACCACATAACGCCACCATAATGCTGAATAGCGGTAACTCGCTGCTCGCGCCGCTGTTCATGCTTGGTTGAACCATCACCAATAATCCTATATGGAATCCACGTATTT
>NZ_JBFRJZ010000043.1:0-22428 GCF_041469125.1 Vibrio sp. 10N.286.51.E5
ACTATTGGGGGTCAGTTCAAGATGCAGGCTTTCGTTGGATTGCAGTTCATACTCGCTAAGGTTAGAACTTGTAGTTCAAGCCAACTGAAACGATATATTGAGACTCGTCGTAGAAGGTAATGTTCGAGTCGCTGGTGCCGTAGCCTGCCAGTGAAATAAACGACCAGTTTTCCCAATCCATGAATTGATCATACTCATAGGCGGCGAATAGGTTGATATTGTCGTCGCTGCGTTTCTTGTCGTAGATCGGGTTGCTCGCATCGTAAGAGCGTTGGTTGTAACCCGCTGTTAGTGCGTACTGGTGACGCCCCATGCCACCAAACAAGCTTACCTCACCACCGAATTGGTCGTAAGATTCAGCTTTACCATCAGCATCACGTGTTTGATAGATGACGGATGGAATAAGCATCATGGTACGACTAAGTGGCAGGCGATATTGACCTTTCAAGTAGAGAGTATTGGCATCTCGTTTGAGCTCTTGATCTTGAATATCATCCTTGTCGACATTTTTGGTCGCATAGGCCATGTCTAGCGAGAAAGCTGAGCCCGCAATGTTGCTTAGCTTCAAACGAAACGCATTGCCAGTTTCATCGGTCTTGGTGCGAGCTGATGTGGTGTTGTATGGATCAGCCCAAGTTTCACCAGACATAATGGTTGGCAGCAGTGAAGCGTCGATCACCATGCCTGACTCAAGTTGGTATTTGTAACCGACTTCGAGAACTACAGTACCTGTTGCTACATCATCTCGCGCGGTACCTGTGTATACCTGATGGTTTAGCTTTTCACCAAAGGTATAAGCAACACTACCTAAAGGAGCAACCAGAAAAGAGCTTTCCGAAGAAGCCTTCTGATCTGTGGATGAAAGATTGCTATCAGCATCGGTATTAAAGTTCGAGGTGGAAGAGGTAACCCCGGTATTGAGAGAGATTTCACCACTGAAACCTTGTTGGTCTGCAAGCTTGGCAAAAGCGGGAGAAGCCGCAACGCTCAATGCCAAGAGAGTTATTTTTATTTTCATTCAAGGGCTCCTTGCCCACAGGTTCTTAGGACGGGTTATTAATAGCAGTAAAGCTTTAAACTTCCAGGTTAATTATTTATCAATAATGATTTTTGAACTAGCAAAAAAAAAAGGAAGCCGAAGCTTCCTTTCATCAATGGCTTACTTCTTTAATAAGAAGTTCACGAGCTCGAAGTACTCATCAAGAGAGTTGATACCTTGAGCTTCTACTAGGTAGCGGTTGTTAACCACAACAGCGGGTACACCTGAAAGGCCGCTGTCTTTGAATGCTTTGTCGAAGCGACGAACCATAGAATCTACAGCAAAGCCGTTATACGCAGCATCGAATTTCTTCGCATCAACGCCTTCGTCTAGGAAGATTTGACGCAGTTCTTCTTCATCACGTGGTGGCTTGTTCATTGTGTGGATGCGGTTAAACATCACTGGCACCATTTTATCTTCAACTTTCAGTGCAATCATTGTCGCGTAAGCTTTGCTCATTGGCAGACCCATGTTGCCACCCATGAATGAAACATGGTTCTTCTGTAGCTTAGCGTCTTTAGGTAGCTGTTGTTTTAGCTGCTGGATGATTGGCTCAAAGCTATTACAGTGTGGGCAGTAAAAAGAGAAGAACTCTGTCACCATTGGTTTTTTTGATGCTTCTAGGTCGAGAACTTTGTAGTGTTCACCTTCGTTAAATTTCGCAGCGTGAGCGGTAAGGCTCAACATGATCAATGAGAAAAATGCGAATAGCTTTTTCATTTATCCAATCTCCATTATGTTTGAATTTTTATCTAGTTGTATGTTGCGATTGCTGTTACCACTGAGGCATTAACGAAAGTGGTGGCTCTTGCAGGGTAGCAATTTGCTCTTTACAAGCAAGTACTTGTTGCTCCCAATATTTCGGATCATTAAACCACGGGAAGGCCAGAGGAAACGCAGGATCGTGCCATCGTTTCGCCAACCATGCCATGTAATGCACCATACGTAGACCGCGTAGTGGTTCGATTAGTTTCAGTTGTGCGGTATTAAAATCGCAAAACTCTTGGTAACTCTCTAGCAAAATATCCAGTTGCATCAGCTTATCTTGGCGCTCGCCATTGAGCAGCATCCACAGATCTTGTATCGCAGGGCCGTTACGTGCGTCATCAAGATCGACGAACATTGGCCCATCGCGCCACAAAATATTGCCAGGGTGGCAGTCACCGTGCAGGCGGATATTCTCAATGTTGCTCGGCCACTGGCTCTCTAGCTCTTTGATCAGAAGGTCAACGTCATTGAAGAAGGCATTTTCTAGGTGCGTCGGGATAAACTGAGAGTTCTCTAGAATCTTACGTGGCTGATAAAGGTATTCATCTAAGCTGATGGTCGGGCGATGCTGGAATGTTCTTCCCGCGCTGGCTTTATGAATACGACCAAGAAAGCGTCCTACGCCTTCCAATTGATCTAGATTGTCAACTTCATACTGTCTGCCGCCAACACTTTCAAATAGTGCAAATAGGTAGCCTTGGTATTCATGTAAGGTTGCACCGTTGATTCGCATTGGAGGCGCAACCGGCATCTCTTGTTCGATAAGCTCGAGTGCGAAGTCATGCTCTTCTTGGATCTGTGCCTTGTTCCAGCGTTGTGGACGGTAAAACTTAACGACGTAGCGCTTACGGTCTTCATCGGTGAACTGATAGACACGGTTTTCGTAACTGTTGAGAGCGAGAAGCCCGGATTCAGCGCGAACTCCGATGCTCTCCAGTGCGTACCACATGAAGTCAGGAGTCAGGTTATCAAAGTTAAAGGCTTGCATCGTCATAGAATAAAAAAGGCTCATTACTGAGCCTTTTTCCATTTATTGGGTTGTTATACCAAGCACTACGGTGCGGGTATCAGAGCTTCTTGATAAAGCGGCTTTCGACTTCCATCGTAAACTCTTCATTATCCGAGAGTATAAACTGAATTGTCGAAACTGGTGAGCTCAGTTTTTCTGGGTCGGCGCCTAAACTGATAGGTAGGTTCAAAACCTCGCCTGGATCGACAGTAATCGTCTGTTTACCATACCAGATAGAATCGGGCAGTCCGCTAACACCGAGTTTGTACTCTTGCTCTTGTTGAGTCTTGTTGATCACTTTCAAGGTGTAGGTGTTTTCAACCAACCCTTGGTTATTGACTCTAAACAGTTGGTTTCGGTCACGCAGAACACTTAGGCCGGCAGGATCAACGCTCGCGATTTGGGCGAAGAACAAGCCCAGCATCACGATCAAGATAGCGCCATAGCCCAACAGCTTGGGACGCATTACCTTGGTCGAGTGACCTTCAAGTCTGTGCTCGGTGGTGTAATTGATCAGGCCTTTCTCATAGCCCATACGCTCCATCGTGTTGTCACAGGCATCAATACACGCGCCGCAGTTAATACACTCGTATTGCAGGCCGTCACGGATATCGATACCCGTAGGGCACACTTGTACACACAGATTACAGTCAATACAGTCGCCTAGACCAAGCTCTTTTGGATCGGCTTTACGAGAGCGAAGGCCACGGCTTTCACCACGTTCTGTGTTGTAACCCACGATGAAGGTGTCTTTATCGAACATTGCCGACTGGAAACGCGCGTAAGGACACATGTGCAGACAAACAATTGAACGCATCCAACCCGCATTGGCATAAGTACATCCAGCAAAGAACAGTACCCAAAACACCGGCCAGAAAGACGAGTTAAAGGTAAAGAAGCCAACCACTAACTCTTTGATTGGGATGAAGTAACCAACAAAGGTTAAGCCCGTCGCAATGGCAATCGCCCACCACGCAATGTGTTTGAGGGTTTTTCTGAGGATTAAATTGCTCGTCAGTTTGCCCGAGTCTTGTTTTCTTCGCTTATTGGCAGCGCCTTCTAGCTTCTCTTCGAACCAGATATACATGAAGGTCCAGACGGTTTGTGGGCATAAATAGCCACACCAGACGCGGCCTAAGAAGGTGGTTATGAAAAACAGGCCAAACGCGGCAATCATAAATAGGATCGCGAGTAGGGTCAGATCTTGCGGGTATAAGGTGGTGCCAAAGAAGTTGAACTGTTGGCTGCCGATATCGAGCAAGATCGCTTGACGTTCACCAAAGGGAATCCATGGGATAAGCGCAAAAAGTAAAAGTAAGAACCAACCGCCATAGCGACGCAGTTGTTGGAATTTACCTTTGCTTTCTCGAACATAGATTCGGTTACTTGGGTTAAATCGATCTCCATTACCTTTATGTGTTTTCGGGTTAAAGGTTTTAGGAGTCACATCTTTGATATCGATTTTATCCTGACTCATGGACTATCCTTTTTGTGGCTTGTTTGCCCGGTTAAGTCGGGCATGACGACATTACTTGAAAGTATGGTTTAGAGAACCTGTTGAAATTGAGCTTGGTGCATTTGTTGTTATCGCACTCACTCTTATTATTTTAGAAGATTCTTATGGATGGCGATTATAACGACAATCTTGTTCTCATTTCTTTAACGCTATCAACCTTTAACAACAAAAGTCATAACAGTTGTGACGAAAAAATAGCGAACAGAAACAAAAAAGCGACCTGATGGTCGCTTTTTAAAATTGAGTGTTTTATCTATACGGCAATTGAGCTCTAAACTAACGGGCGACTAAAGAAGGCCACGTGCTTTTAGAATTGCGGTTTTGAAATCATCTTCTTGGTCTTTTTTCAGGCCCGGGATCATCTCATCTTTTTCGCTGTTGCGCATTTTTAGGTGATAGATAAGAACATCGTCAGTCAGTTCTTCAAGCTTGCCTTGGTAGCCCGCTTCTTTTGATAGCTTAATGATGAACTCTAATAGGTTAAGCTCTTGATCTTTCTGCCACTCAGGCTCCATCAGTTCAAGCAGTTCTTCAATGCGGTGACACTTCATACTTTATTTCTCCACAAATTTTATAATGATTTGTGGCTAAGGTATCAAATCGGGTAGGGAATACCAATGTGTAAACACATTTCAAGATGGGAGCGGGCAAGAAAAAAGCGCAGTAAAAACTGCGCTTTTTGTTAAGCGGCTTTAATCACTTTCGTTGTAGTCGGTGCTAATAAAGCAGTCTTCTCAACTAGAGTCATTGTAGGAGCCAATTTCTTAGCCGTTGGAGCAGCAACAAAGCCACTACGACGACGCATCGCACTACGGTTGGTGTGCGAGAACCTGACAGCTGTTGGGCGCATTAATTTACCTAACGGTCAGGCATATCCATTGCCAATCTAATGGCCTGATTTACCATGAGCTCCACCTCAATTGCTTGAAGCGTCACTCGTCTGGCTTTCGCCAATCCGAAGAATAAATCAGGATAATGATATGCATGCATATCAAGGCTTAGATTATCACTATCTAAGTTATCGATCGACGCCTGAGTGATAAATAGACGATATTAGAGCTAAAATAGTGTGAGCAGTATATTTGAGTTTGAACCTCTTTCAGGCTTAAGATGATGCTTTAAAGGAGGTGCATATGTCGTTCTTAAAGAAAACGTTAGCAAGTTTTGGAATTGGATCTGCCAAGGTAGATTCTGTATTGCAACAGGAAGTGCTTTATCCAGGCAAGAAGGCGAGCATTATTGTGCATGTCTATGGTGGCGCTCAGCCACAAGAGATCGACAATATCGATCTCAACTTGTGCTGTCGTTACGTCAAAGAAATTACTATGAATTCGCAAAGGCAAGAGGGCGGTCAAACACGTCGAATGCACCAGACATACTCGTTGGCCAAATGGAGCCTGCCGTATGCCTTTGTTATTCAGCCGGGTGAAACCCGTGATTTTGAATGTGAGTTTGATGTCCCGCTGAACACACCTGTCACGATTGGTGATTCAAAGGTGTGGCTAGAAACCGGGCTCGATATTGCGATGGCGATTGATCCATCGGATAAAGACACCTTAACGGTGCGCCCTGACGCACTCCTCGATGGTATTTTTAACGAGCTTGAAGCTCAAGGGCTGCGTATTCGCCAAGTGGAGTGTGAAGCGGTAGAAGGCTTTGAACTGCCATTTGTACAAGAGTTCGAGTTTGTTCCGACGACGGGTCCATATCATGGCCGTTGGCGTGAGCTTGAGGTTGTAGCTCATCGTGATGAAACTGAGCTTAAGTTGTGGTTTGAGATAGACCGTAATCGCGATGGTGCAAAAGGCATGTTGGCGAGCTTGTTAGGCATTGGCCAACTGCAGCGTCAATTGAGTGTGCCATTGGATACGTCACCACAAGATGCGGGCAAGATGGTACTTGAGTATCTAGACAACGCATCTTAGTTAGCTCTTTGGTTCTGTAGCTTTAGAGACCTTAGCTTCATCACACCGTTTAGGCGTTATTAATGTCATAAAAGATGTCATAAAAATTTAAGCTTACACGTGTAAGCTTAATGTGCAATACTAGGCAAATCGAACATTTACTCTAGTAGGATAATCATGTCTGCATCATCGGCGAGCGAATACAGTGACATCGAAGAACGCGCCAATGCGATAACCCATGGCTTGGGTGTTGTGCTTGGCGTGGTTGGTTTAGTCCTGCTGCTGATTCGTGCGTTTGACCATCAAGCCGACATACTGACTATTGCGAGTATGGCGGTATATGGCAGCAGTATTATCCTACTCTTTCTCGCTTCCACGCTTTATCACTCGATCACCACAGAAAAGACCAAGCGATTACTGAAAACTCTCGATCACTGTGCGATCTACTTATTGATCGCGGGCAGTTACACGCCATTTTTATTGGTGAGTTTAAGAACACCATTGGCGATGGGTTTGATGGCAGTGATTTGGGGTATCGCGCTAGTCGGAATCATTATGAAGATTGCCTTCGTCTACCGATTTAAGCGTTTGTCATTGGTGACTTACTTGGCGATGGGTTGGTTATCGCTGATTGTGGTTTATCAACTGGCGATGAATATCGAGATGGGTGGTTTGGTGCTACTAGCACTCGGTGGCGTGATTTACTCGTTGGGTGTGATTTTCTATGTGGCAAAACGCATCCCTTACAATCATGCCATCTGGCATTTGTTTGTGTTGGCGGGCTGCGCTTGCCATTTCTTCGCTATTTATTTGTACGTGACTCCGGTTTAGCGAGCCAGTACCTCAGTAATCTCAGCTTTAATCTGATATTCAGGGTGTTGTTCTAGGTCGAGCTTGATGAGCTTGCCTTCTTCACCCGTCTTTGGTCGTAGGTATGTGTCGGCCATTCGTTTGATTGATTTCCACACAGCAACTTCTTCTTCTGCCAACAACTCACCTTCTGCAGTAAATACGCTGATGTTAAGTGATACCAAAATGACCGCTTGAGTGCCTTGGTTAGTGATGGCTGTCGGAATGATAAGCTCACCATCTTCATAGCGACTTGCACCCAGTACAACATCCACTCCTGACTGAGACAGCTGTAAGCTTGGCTTTTTACTATTAACCACAATCGTAGTGCCACGCGTGTTCGTTGCGACAGGTACGGCTACGACAGGCACTGCAGTCTCTGATGTTGTCGTTGCTGCTTCCGTTTGCTTTGGTGCCACGTATTGCCAAGTAAAATCATCTTTGAGTAACACTTGCTTGCCATCAGGCAAGGTGACCATTTGATCAGCAAAGGCAGAACTTACGAATACTGAGTTTGCGAGCAATGCGCTAGCGAGAAGTACGTATGATTTCATCTGTGTTTCCTTGATTTTGTGCTTGGTTAACGTCGCCAAAAGGCTGGGAAAAATAGAACAATGAGCGTCAATATCTCGAGTCGCCCCATCAGCATTCCTAAGCTTAGCAACCATTTAGCGGCGTCGGGCAGTGGAGCAAAGTTCCCGGTTGGACCGATAACGCTGCCCATACCAGGACCAACGTTGGCAACGGCTGTGATAGCGCCAGATATACTGGTCACGGGATCAAGCCCCATCGCGCTCAAGCCACCTGCAATTAAGATAATCGTAATAAAGAACATCAAACCAAATGCGACTAGTGAACGCACAATATCGTCATTCACCGGTCGCTGATTGTAGCGTTGAACAAACACGCCCGATGGATGAATCAGTTTCATCATTTGTTTATGGAGCATGGTCATTGCAATTTGGAAGCGGAAGATTTTGATACCGCCAGAGGTTGAACCTGAGCACGCGCCCGCCATCATTAAAAAGGCAAACAGCGTGGTAGGCAAAGCGCCCCACGCGGTGAAGTCTTCTAAGCCAAAACCGGTTGTGGTTACGACTGACACAATGTTGAACATCGAAACACGCATCGCATCCATGACTGTGTAGCCATCTCTAACCACCAACCATGTCGATATCACGGCACTGGTGACCAAGAATAGATAGGTGAAACCTCTCACTTGCGCGTCTTTGTAGAGGATTGAGAGTTTTCTACCACGCAGTGCGCTAACAAACAGTAGGAACGGCAGACCACCAAGGAACATGAACAGGGTTCCTACCCAGTGAGCACTGTTAGAGAAGTGGTTCATTGAGCCATCTGATGTTGAGTAACCACCCGTAGACAGTGTTGTGAAGGCATGATTGATTGCGTCAAAGATACCCATGCCTGCAAACAGGTAGCTAATGATGCACAAGCCAGTCAGAACCAGATAAACCGCCACGATGTTCTTGGCGACCGTTTTCGCTCGTGGGCTGCTTTTATCTGACCAATCGGAAGACTCAGTTTGGAACAAGCGCATACCACCGACGTTAAGCATTGGTAGAACCGCTACTGCCATTACGATGAACCCAACACCACCAAGCCACTGCAATATAGATCGCCACAACAGAATACTTGGAGCCATGCTGTCTAAGCCGCTTAATACGGTTGAGCCTGTCGTGGTGATACCAGACATGGTTTCAAAATAGGCGTCAATGAAGCTGATGTGGTTGATGAAGACAAACGGCAGTGCAGCAAAGGCACTGGCTATCGTCCATACCAGAGAGGTGATCAGGAACATGTCCCGTACCCCAAGTCGGAACTTAGCTGAACGGCCTAAGCTCAAGCAGATGAATGCCACAATGTGCGTGATCACTACCGATTGACCAAACTCGAGGAAGCCACCGGTGCCAGTAAAAAAGGCAACCAATGTAGGGATGTACATGAAAAGGGCGAGTTTTGATAACACTAACCCTATCACTAATAATATCGGACGAAAGTTGACCATAGCTTAATAGACCATAGCTTAAATAGATTACAGCTTTGTGCCGGAGCGTCGTTCTCACAAAAAGAAAGTTGCGAGAAGAAGCTTACGAGAACAAGGCTATAAGAAGAATGGGCTCGGTTGGAATAGAGACTCAACATCAGGTACGTATTTCTTGTCCACTAGGAACATCACAACGTGGTCATCTTGTTCAATTACGGTTCTATCGTGCGCAATAAGAACCTCTTCTCCGCGAACAATTGCACCAATAGTGGTGCCCGGTGGCAGTTTGATGTCGCCAATCGCTCGGCCAACGACTTTCGATGTGGTTTCGTCACCGTGAGCAATGGCTTCGATCGCCTCTGCAGCGCCACGACGTAGAGAGGATACGTTTACAATATCAGCACGACGAACGTGAGTAAGCAACGCAGAAATGGTCGCTTGTTGTGGCGATATCGCAATATCAATCACACCACCCTGAACAAGGTCGACGTAAGCACCACGCTGAATCAGTACCATTACCTTCTTGGCACCCATTCGCTTAGCCAGCATAGCGGACATGATGTTGGTTTCATCTTCATTGGTTAGGGCAATGAACACATCCACCTGATCGATGTTCTCTTCGGTTAGCAGTTCTTGGTCGGCGGCATCACCACAGAATACGATGGTGTTTTCTAATTCTTCAGATAGCTTCTCAGCACGAGTGTAACTACGTTCGATAAGCTTGATGCTGTAGCTCTGCTCAAGGCGTTTCGCCAAGCTTGCACCAATGTTACCACCTCCGACAATCATGATGCGGCGGTATGGCTTCTCTAGGCGTTGCAGTTCACTCATTACTGAGCGGATATGGTTACTCGCGGCCACGAAGAAAACCTCATCGTCTGCTTCAATGATGGTAGTGCCTTGCGGGCGAATAGGGCGGCCTTGACGGAAAATAGCAGCAACACGAGTATCGATGTGCGGCATGTGCTCACGCAAAGCAGATAGGGCGTTACCGACCAGTGGACCACCGTAGTAGGCTTTTACTGCGACGAGGCTAACTTTCTGTTCAGCAAAGCTCACAACCTGCAATGCGCCTGGGTATTGAATCAGGCGCTCGATGTAGCTGGTCACTAGCTCTTCGGGTGCGATCAGGTGATCGACTGGGATGGCACCTGATTTGAATAACGCTTCTTTCTCTTCTAGGTATTGAGGAGAGCGAATACGAGCAATTCGGTTCGGCGTATTGAAAAGAGAGAAAGCAACCTGACACGCAGCCATGTTGGTTTCATCCATGTTGGTTACGGCAACCAACATGTCGGCATCTTGCGCACCCGCTTCACGTAGTGTGTTTGGGTGGCTGGCATAACCGTTTACAACCCTAAGGTCGTACTTATCCTGAAGTTCACGAAGTCGGTCAGCATTACGGTCGACAATGGTGATGTCGTTGTTTTCACCAACCAGGTTTTCAGCAAGGGTACCGCCAACTTGTCCAGCACCTAGGATAATGATCTTCATAGCCTTTCTCTTTTCTTTACCGTGGTAATTCTAGTTATCTAACTTTATTTTGATAATGCACTAGAAAGAAACAGCGGCTAAGAAATAAATTCTTAGCCGCTGTTAGTTGTTATGCCTGTTTTACTAGAACTGCGTAGTAGAAGCCATCCATATCTTCTTCTCCAGGTAGTATTTGACGACCCGGATTTTCGATATCAGACCCAACCAACGTAGCGTTCTCAGTGCGTGCTAGGAATGCTTTCACTTGCAGCACGTTTTCTTGCGGCGTGATAGAACAAGTCGCATAAACCATGGTGCCGCCTTCTTTCAGCTGACGCCACATTGCATCCATAATCTCGCTTTGCAGTTCAGCCAGCGCATCAATGTCAGACGCACGACGTAGCCACTTGATGTCAGGGTGACGGCGAATGACGCCAGTCGCTGAACAAGGTGCATCAAGTAGGATACGGTCGAACTTATCACCCATCCACCACTCTTCTGGGTAGCGAGCATCACCACAAATTACGTCGGCACGCAGTTGTAGACGCTCAAGGTTATCGTAAACGCGGTCTAGACGTTTAATGTCGCAGTCAATCGCAACCACTTCAGTGTCTTGAGTGTGCTCAAGAATGTGTGCCGTTTTACCACCTGGCGCAGCACAACAATCTAAGATCAGCTCACCATCTTTTGGTGTTAGGTAGTCAACCGAAAGCTGAGCGGCAGCGTCTTGCACTGATACCCAACCTCTGTCGAAGCCAGGAAGCAAAGTAACATCACAAGGTGCAGCTAATTTTATGGCATCGGCTGCTTCTGGGTGCAATGTGTATTCAATGTTTTCGTTTTTAAGTAGTTCAACATACTCGTCACGAGTGTGGTGTTGGCGGTTAACGCGCAGCCACATTGGTGCCTTACTGTTGTTTGCTTCAACCAGTTGCTCCCATTGATCTGGGTAGCTCTCTTGAAGCATTTTTAGAATCCAGCTTGGGTGGCCGTATTTGCCTGCATTGTGACTAACGGCTTTCTCGTCCAGTTCTTCTTGGTCACGTAGGTAGCTACGTAGCACAGCGTTGATCAAACCACTCAGGCTTGGACCACGCAGTGTTTTAGTGCCCTCAACCGTTTCAGCAACCGCGGCATGCGAAGGGATACGCATGAAGCTTAGTTGGTAAATGCCCACCAAGATTAGGTGGTGGAATACACGCTTTTTACCTTTAAGCGGGTTTTCCATCAGTTCGTTAGCGATTGACTCTAAACGAGGCAGGTAACGAAGTGCGCCGTAGCAAATCTCTTGCAGTAGAGCATGGTCTCGTGGACGGATCGTTTTTTGAGCCGCAGGGAGAGCGTGTGACAGAGAGTGGCCTTTATCGACAACTTGGAATAGGACATTTGCAGCAGCAGCGCGAACATTCATGAGGGGTACCGAATATTTATTTGAATACATGAGGGCATCTCTGCCCTCGTAAAGGTTTTCTAAGCTGCGTAATTAGCAGCTTTAAAAGCGGATTAAGAAAGTTGTGTACCAACTTCAAACCAGCTTGCACGTGAGTTCAAGATATCCTGAACTGACATGGCTTTTTTACCTGGAACTTGCAGCTGTTCAAGAACAAGTACGCCTTGCCCTGTCGCAACATAGATACCAGTTTTATCCGCTTGCAGAATGGTACCTGCAGGCTTATCAGAAGTTTGCTCTGCCACACGGCTTTGCCATACTTTAATGCTGTTCTCAGCAGCTTCAAAGTGACTCATTGGCCATGGGTTGAAGGCACGAACGCAGCGCTCAATATGCGCAGCTTCATCACTCCAGTTGATACGCGCTTCTTCTTTGCTTAGCTTCTTCGCGTAGTTCGCAAGCTCATCGTCTTGCTTTTCTGCAACTGCTTTGCCAGAAGCGATGTCCGCTAGACATTCAACAAGCGCATCAGGGCCAAGGCCCGCTAATTTCTCGTACATAGATGCGCTAGTATCTGTCGCTTCGATAGGCAGCGTCGCGATACTTAGCATGTCGCCAGTATCTAGGCCGATATCCATCTGCATGATCGTCACGCCTGTCTCTTTATCACCCGCCCAAATAGAGCGTTGAATCGGAGCAGCACCACGCCAGCGCGGTAGGATAGAGCCATGTACGTTGATACAACCTAAGCGAGGCGTATCTAATACAACCTGCGGAAGCAATAAGCCGTAAGCGACAACAACCATGATGTCAGCGTTCAATTCAGCTAGCTCTTGCTTAGCCTCATCTGACTTGAAGTTTTCTGGTTGGTAAACCGGAATATTGTTTTCAAGTGCGATGTTTTTTACTGGGCTCGCAGTGAGTTTTTTACCGCGGCCTGCTGGGCGATCTGGCTGTGTGTAAACAGCAACAACTTCATGCTCCGAAGACAACAACGCCGCCAAGTGACGGGCGGCGAAATCCGGAGTACCTGCAAAGACAATTCTTAAAGACTGACTCAAGGTAGGCTTCCTTCTAATTTAGTAATAGCAGCGGTTATTAACCTTGTTTCTCGTTGAAACGTTTAATCTTCGCTAGCTTATCTTGGATACGTTTACGCTTTAGTGGCGATAGGTAATCAACAAACAACTTGCCTTCTAGGTGGTCAAGTTCGTGCTGAACACAGATAGCCAGAAGGTCGTCAGCGTCGAATGTGAATTCGTTGCCGTCACGGTCTAGTGCTTTAACCGTTACTTCTGCAGCGCGAGGTACTAGAGCTCGAGCGCCTGGTACAGATAGGCAGCCTTCTTCGATTCCATCTTCGCCGCGCTTCTCAGTAATTTCAGGGTTGATAAGCACCATTGGCTCATCACGTGTTTCTGAAATATCGATAACAACGATGCGTTGGTGGAAATCTACTTGCGTTGCCGCAAGGCCGATACCTTCTTCGTCGTACATGGTTTCAATCATGTCATCAACGAACTTTTGAATCTCTGGGGTAACTTCTTTTACCGGTTTCGCCACGGTACGTAGACGATCATCTGGTAATGTTAATACTTGTAATACAGACATATACACTCGAAATATTGAACTGTGCCGAAACAGCTTAAACCTTGTTGGCTCAATTCTAGACATTTTAGAGGTCAAATGACAGCATCCTGAAGGTAATTCTCTAATCAGATGTCATATATTCAGACCAAGGAACCTAGGTCATGCGTCATTTTTCTCCCACTTTTTCTCTTATTTGTGCCTCGTTTTCGTTCGCCGTTACGGCTGAAAATAGTGAGCAACCTTTAACCATTAAACAAGATGCACCTCAGGCCTATGTGGTGGTTAAGGGGGATACCTTATGGGATATTTCCGCGATGTATCTCGATAGCCCTTGGTTGTGGCCAAGGCTATGGCAGGTAAACCCTGAAATAGAAAACCCTCACCTGATTTACCCCGGAGATAAATTGTCTCTGGTTTGGATTAATGGCGAGCCTGTGTTGAGCCTCAAACCCGTCATAAAGCTAAGCCCTAAGATTCGTGTATCAGAGAAGAAAGCAGTACCTACCGTGAATGAGGGGCTTGTTCTACCGTATCTACAATCTGACCGCTTGGTTGAGCAGCAAGATATCCAGTCAGCGCAACGAGTGTTAGGGACCAGTGATGGCAAACGCTTTTTATCGGGTGAAGACCGATTGTTTATTTCGGGTAACCAACAACATCAAAAATGGGGTATTTACCGTTCTGTCGAAACTTATCAACGACAACAACCTCAAGCGAGCATGACCTCTTTGCGTTTGGTCGCCACGGCGCGCCTGAAAGAGGTGGATGCTGAGTTCAGTAGTTTACAGATAGAGACTCAACTGCAAGAGGTGTTACTTAATGACCTCGTGTTACCAGAGCTTGGCGTTGATCAGGTGAAGCTCTCAACCACATTTTATCCAGCGCCTAGTGCTGCGGGCCAGTTTGCTAATATCTTGGGTTCATTAGACGGCAGCCAATACAGTGCAAAGAATCAGGTGGTCGTTATTAATAAAGGCTCACAGGACAATCTTCGCCAAGGCTCTATGTTTACCCTCAGTGAAAGCGGCGCTGTGGTGTTTGGTAAGCAAGGTGAATACAGCTACAAAGAGTCTGCGGCGAGCGATAAGGTGCAGTTGCCAAGTACCTCACTTGGTAGTTTGATGGTCATTCGTCCTTATGAGTATTTTAGCTTGGCCTTGATCACTCAGAGCTCAAAACCGGTTAGTAATGATATTCTGGCGGTATCGCCTTTGGATCTGGCTTTGAAGGAAGAAGCTAAGGGCACCGAGTGAATGAGCAACAACTGAGTGCTTGGTTAACTCTAAGTTTTGTTCCGCAATTGGGTGGCAAGCGCCTTTCTCGACTGCTGAGTATTGATTCCCCTTCGAATATTGTTGGTTACTCAAGTCAGCAACTGCAAGCGCTTGGTTTGTCTGCCAAGCAAATTGCCTATCTAAGAGAGCAAGCCCCAAGAGAAGTGGAGGCTTGCCTAGAGTGGCAAGCAAGACAACCCAACAATCACATCATTACCCCGAATTGCTCGCATTATCCCAAGCTGCTGAATGAGACCGCCTCCGCGCCAAGCGTGCTTTTCGTTAAAGGTCACGTTGAAAAACTGATTGAGCCTCAAATCGCTATGGTCGGCAGTCGCAATGCCAGTCTCGAAGGATTGCAAACCGCAAAGTCCTTCGCCAAAGAGTTTGTCCAAAACGGTTTGATTGTCACCAGTGGCTTAGCGCTCGGTATCGATGGCTATGCTCATGATGGTGCTCTAGATAAAGGAGGGGAAACTTTTGCTGTGTTGGGTTCTGGCTTAGATTCTATTTATCCTGCGCGGCACAGAAATTTAGCCGATAGGATCTGTGAAAATGGGGCGCTGATTTCAGAGTTTCGTCCAAGCGCAAAACCAAGACCTGAACATTTCCCCCGACGTAATCGTATTATTAGTGGCTTGTCGCTAGGAACCTTAGTGGTTGAAGCGGCTGAGAAGAGTGGCTCTTTGATTACGGCTCGCTATGCCATGGAGCAAGGCCGAGAGGTGTTTGCGCTTCCTGGCTCTATTCATAACCCAACCAGTCGAGGAGGTAATAGCTTAATCAAAGCTGGAGCATGCTTGGTACAGAGTGCACAAGATGTTCTGATTGAAATAAAGAGTCTGTTAGACTGGTCTATCGATCAGCAACCCAGCTTGTTCGAACCTACGCCCAGTATGGGGGAAAATGAACAATTGCCATTTCCACAGCTGTTAGCTAACGTAGGGTTAGAGGCGACACCCGTTGATATTTTGGCACAGAGAACCCATATACCTGTGCATGAGGTCATGATGCAGCTTTTAGAGCTTGAGCTCTCAGGGCATGTTGTTGCAGTTTCCGGTGGCTATATTCGAAAGGGGAGAGGCTAAGCTATGATGATGGACATACTGATGTACTTGTTTGAAACCTACATCCATAGCGATTCTGAATTGCAGGTGGATCAAGATGAGCTGGAAGATGAGCTTCTTCGAGCAGGGTTTCACCAAGATGATATTTATAAGGCCCTCCATTGGTTAGAAGATCTTGCGGCATTGCAAGATACTGAGAATCAAGCGGCGATTACTATGTGTTCCAATACCTCGATGCGTATTTATACCAGTCGAGAGATTTCACGTATTAATATGGAGTGCCGAGGTTTCTTATTGTTCCTTGAACAGATCAACGTACTCACGACAGAGATTCGTGAAATGGTGATTGATCGTGTGATGGGGCTTGAGACGAGCGAATTTGAATTGGATGATCTGAAATGGATTATCTTAATGGTGCTATTTAATGTGCCGGGTAATGAAAGTGCTTACACGCAAATGGAAGAGCTGTTGTACACCAAAGAGCAAGGTATCTTGCATTAATACAGGCTTGTCATGAGTAGTAAGATTGATAATCAGCTTTTTTCAGCACATGAACATGCATTAGAGCATGAACCATGTCCGCAGTGTGGTGGAGAGCTTCAGCTTCGCCATGGTAAGCACGGCCCATTTTTAGGCTGTAAGCAGTATCCGAGCTGTGATTACATCAAGCCTCTACATCAAAACGATGGTCACGTAGTGAAAGAGCTGGGTGTGCCGTGTCCTAAATGCCAAAACGAATTGGTATTAAGGCAAGGTCGCTTTGGGATGTTCATTGGCTGTAGCAGTTATCCAGAGTGTAATCACATCGAATCTTTGGACCAACCGAAAGAACAACCTGAAGAGCAGCCACTTGTTGCCTGCCCTGAGTGTGGTCGAGGCCACTTGGTTGAGCGTAAATCTCGCTATGGCAAAACCTTCTATGCGTGTGATAACTACCCTAAGTGTAAGTTCGCCGTTAATCAGCCACCTGTTATAGGTCGTTGTGAACAGTGCCAGTTCCCGTTGTTACTTGAGAAGAAAACAGCCAGTGGTACCAAGAAGCAATGCGCTGATCGCAAGTGTCACCACATTCAATCTCAATAACTCGATATTATAGACACAAAAAAACGGCGCTCAGTGAGCGCCGTTTTTGTATCCAATAAACTTTTTATATCAATAAGCCAATGTAGGCTTACTTCATCTGCTCAGCAAACTCATGCACAGCAGGGTAGGCTTGCTTATCAAGAATCTCAGCCAATGAGCACAAAGCTCTTTGTAATTCTGCGTTGTAGTCAGCGCTCACGTTAATGTGACCCATCTTGCGACCTGCACGCTTTTCTTTGCCATACCAATGAACATGACAACCACCTTGAGCAAGAATAGCCTCAGGAAGAGTATCTTCGCCAAGAATGTTGATCATTGCGGTTGGACGAATCAGTTTAGTGCTACCTAGTGGCATGCCACATACGGCACGTAGGTGGTTTTCAAACTGACAAGTCTCTGCGCCTTGTTGCGTCCAGTGGCCCGAGTTATGAACACGTGGTGCAATCTCATTAACAAGCAGTGAACCTTGAACATCAAAGAACTCAAGTGCTAGCACGCCAACGTAATCTAAACGCTCAGCAATGGCAGTGAACATGGCTTTAGCTTGCTCTTGCAGTTCAATGTCATCAATCGCTGTCGATAAGCTCAACACGCCGTCGGTGTGAACATTCTCAGCCAGTGGATACACTTGAACCTCGCCATTGGTATCACGAGCACCAACCAGTGATACTTCGCGGTCAAACGGAACAAACTCTTCAGCAACAATCGCTTGGTTGTCTGTTGCAGCGATGCACTCAGCCATTTCTGCCCAAGTCGCGTTAACATTGTCTAATGTCTTTAAGCGCCATTGACCTTTGCCATCGTAGCCGCCAAGTGTGCTCTTCAACACCATTGGTAAGCCTACGTGAGCAATCGCAGCGTCAAAGTCTTCGCGAGAGTTAATCACGTAGTACTTAGCATTTTTCACGTTTGCTTCGTCTAACAGGGCTTTTTCAAGGCGACGGTCACCGCCAGCTTTGATTGCTTCTGTTGTCGGTAAGAACTTACCGCTGCGCTCACACACCTCAAGTACATCGTGAGGGATATGTTCGAATTCAGCAGTAATGACGTCCGCACGCTCAATCGCATTTTCTAAGCCGTTACCTAGAATCGCTTGCGTTAATGGGTGAACAATATTTTTGCTGCCAACATCAAAAGCAGAAATTTCAATATTCAGCGGTGCCCCAGCTAGGGACATCATGCGAGCAAGTTGGCCCGCGCCTAACACAAGAACATGCATGGAAATTAGTCCTCTGCAGGGTTTGGATTAGCCAGAACCGTTTCTGTTTGCTCAGAGCGGAACGCTTCTACTTTCGCCATTACTTCTTCATTGTGTGTACCAATGATTTGAGCGGCTAGGATACCAGCGTTAGCAGCACCAGCTTCACCGATAGCCAAAGTACCTACCGCAATGCCTTTTGGCATCTGTACGATAGAAAGCAGAGAATCCATGCCCTTCAGTGCTTTAGACTGAACAGGAACACCTAAAACAGGTACGCTTGTGAAAGCTGCAGCCATGCCCGGAAGATGCGCTGCACCGCCAGCACCAGCAATAATCACTTTAATACCGCGCTCTTTCGCACTGGTTGCATAGTCTGCAAGCAACTGAGGTGTGCGGTGAGCAGAAACCACTTTTGTTTCGTACGCCACGCCAAACTGATCCAACATTTCTGCAGCTAGCTTCATTGTTGGCCAATCAGATTTAGAACCCATGATAATACCGACAGTCATCTCAAACTCCTTCAGGTACGATTTAATTAGTGATTAGATATTTTGCGCGCATTATACGGGTAAAATTGCTTAAGGAAAACGTTTGCGTCAGTCTAAGTTGTTAATTGATACATTTTATAAACAAATAGCTTTAGTCACAGTGAATGATAATTTGTACACTTAGCGAGTTCGATAACAGAATTAATGAGGCAACCCTTGGATAACTTTCAACATACTTTGCAGGCATTACAACAAGGTGAAGTCATTGCTTACCCGACTGAAGGCGTTTTTGGGGTCGGTTGTGATCCCGATAATCCACAAGCCATTAAGAAATTGCTCGATTTAAAACAGCGGCCGATGGAGAAAGGGTTGATCTTAATTGCTGCGAGTTACGAGCAGTTGCTACCCTATATTGACGAAAGCCAACTGACTGAAGCGCAGTTAGCGACCGTAAAAGCAACATGGCCGGGACCTGTAACTTGGATAATGCCAACCAGCAGTAAAGTAACGGATTGGGTCAGTGGCCAATTTGAATCCATCGCGGTGCGAGTGACTGATCACCCTTTAGTTCAAAGAATGTGTAATGAATTCGGTAAGCCGTTAACCTCGACCAGTGCCAACCTGACAGGTGAACCGCCTTGTATGACGACTGAAGAAGTTCAACAGCAACTGGGTCAACATTTGGTAGCTATTCTCGAAGGTCAAACGGGTGGTCGTGAGAAGCCAAGCGAAATTAGAGATGCTAAAACCTCGAAAATATTAAGACAGGGTTAAACCCTGCAAAGGAATAAAGATGTCAGCAATTGATAAAGAAGCGGTAAAGCAGTTTTTACTGAGCCTACAAGATTCGATTTGCCAACAGCTTGAGCAAGCTGATGGTGCAGCATTGTTTGAAGAAGACGCATGGGAGCGCGAGCCTGGCGATCGCTTAGGTGGCGGTGGTCGAACTCGCGTTATGACCAATGGTGCGGTATTCGAGCAAGGTGGGGTTAATTTCTCTCATGTAGCGGGTAAATCTATGCCTGCCTCTGCAACCGCTCATCGCCCTGAATTAGCTGGGCGTAAGTTTGAAGCGATGGGTGTTTCATTAGTGATCCATCCTAAAAATCCATACATCCCAACCTCACATGCGAACGTTCGATTCTTCATTGCGGAAAAAGAAGGGGAAGACCCAATTTGGTGGTTTGGTGGTGGTTTTGACTTAACGCCATTTTATCCTTTCGATGAAGACTGCCAATCTTGGCATCAAACCGCTAAAGACCTGTGTGCGCCGTTTGGTGATGACGTTTATCAAGAACACAAGGAATGGTGTGATAAGTACTTCTATCTGCCTCACCGTGATGAAACACGTGGTGTTGGTGGTCTGTTCTTTGATGACTTAAATGAGTGGGGTTTCGATAAGAGCTTTGCTTATATGCAGGCTGTCGGTGAAGGCTTTGCAGCCGCCTATCTACCCATTGTAGAACGACGAAAAGAGACGTCTTACGGTGAGCGCGAGCGTGACTTCCAACTTTATCGTCGTGGTCGCTATGTTGAATTTAACCTAGTTTACGACCGTGGTACCTTATTTGGTCTGCAAAGCGGTGGGCGCACAGAGTCTATATTGATGTCTATGCCGCCGTTGGCTCGTTGGGAATATCGCTACGAACCACAAGCGGGTTCACCAGAAGCTTTGCTTTACAGCGACTACCTAAAGCCTCGAGTTTGGTAGTTCTTCCTTCCTTATAGGGATAGTGATAGGGTCATCTATATAGATGACCCTTTTTTATTATTTCTGTTAGGTAAGGATATGACACAGCAAGTAGATCGTTATGCCGTTTTCGGTAATCCTATTGGACAAAGCAAATCGCCATTCATTCACACATTATTTGCTCGCCAAACCAGCCAACAACTTACCTATACAGCACTCCAGCCAGAGCAAGGTGAATTCATCACTGCTGCTCAAGCTTTTTTTAGTGAAGGTGGTAGAGGGTGTAATGTCACAGCGCCATTTAAAGAAGATGCTTATCAGTTCGCTAATCGCCTGACTGAAAGAGCTGAACTAGCAGGTGCTGTAAACACACTTAAGAAGCTCGATGATGGAGAGATCATTGGTGATAACACCGATGGTGAGGGTTTAGTTCAAGATCTTCTTCAACATCAAGTAGTCCTAGAAGGGGCTCGCGTTCTTCTACTTGGTGCTGGTGGTGCTGCTCGAGGAGTGATTCAACCTCTACTCGACCAAAAGCCACAACAGCTGGTGGTCGCTAATCGAACCAGCTCCAAGGCTGAACTTCTGGCTGAGATGTTTTCTTCACATGGAAACATCAAAGGAATGGGGTTAAGTGATGTTAATGAAGGGTTTGATGTCATCATTAACTCGACCTCGTCTGGTCTAAGTGGTCAGCTTCCTGAAATTTCTGAGATTATCTTCAATTCGAATAGTGCTGTTTATGACATGGTTTACGGATCTGGAACGACGGTATTCAATCAGTGGGCATTAGATAACGGTGTTCATGCTGCTTATGATGGCTTGGGTATGCTAGTGGGGCAGGCAGCAGAGAGCTTTATGCTTTGGCGTGGCCTTCGCCCAGGAACAAAACAGATTTTAAGAGAATTACGTAGAAACTTAGAGATGTAACAAGGTAATTATAAAAAATGAATCAATCAATTCTATTTCCGGATATCCAAGATTGGGATGAAGCAAGTCAATCTATCACCTTCCCAGCACAACAGTCGGGTGCATTGATCGAATGTGTCTTATCTATTGAAGAATTATCACGATTGGCAGGTAAAGAGATAGAAGAGGGCGACCAAGCTTTAGTTATCTTTTCAGAGTTGCGTTTTGATATTGAAGAGCTAGCGGAAGAGTTAATAGAAGAAGAGGAGTATGACTCCTCTAATCGGATTCAGATCAAAGCGCTTTAAACTGGAAGCACAGAGTCTAGATAGTCGTTTTTATTCTGAACATAGTTGTCAGCTGACTTCTGTAAAAAGGCACGCTCCTTATCATTTAATGGGCGTGCTTGTTTTACCGGGCTTCCTACATATAGATAACCGCTCTCAAGTACCTTATTAGGCGGCACTAAGCTACCAGCACCAATCATCACATCTTCTTTAATAACCACGCCATCCAACACGATAGCTCCCATACCAACAAGTACACGATCTTCAATCGTGCAGCCATGCAGCATTACTTTATGTCCGATAGTGACATCATTACCTATTAATAGCGGGTAACCCTCAGGGTTTTCTGCATTCTTATGGGTGACGTGCAAAACGCTGCCGTCTTGGATATTCGTTCTATCTCCAATATGAATGTGGTTCACATCCCCTCGAGCTGCAACCAAAGGCCACACGCTAGAGTCGTCACCGATTTTGATATCCCCAACCAGTACCGAACTTGTATCTATATAGACACCTTGTCCAATCTGAGGGGATATTCCTTTATAACTGCGCATTGAACTCATAAATCCTCCTTTATATAGGCACCTTAAGCCCTTAATTAAGGGGAATACTAGTGAAAATGGGGTGCTTTGAACAAAAAACGCTCGAACAATCAAAAAAGTAAGAAAAACTTCAAAAAGGGCTTGCCAGTGTGATCGAAATCTCTATAATGCGACCTCGTTGAAACGGGAAGGCTTCGTAAGAAACCAAAACGAATCAGCAGGTCAAATTAGCCAAGCTAAGCACTTGAAAAAAGTTTTGAAAATAGTGGTTGACACTAAAACTTAAATCGCTAAAATGGCCGTCCGATTTGAGCGAAGCTCAAAAAGGAAAAGCTCTTTAACAA